>NZ_JBDTKA010000043.1:0-24654 GCF_039935575.1 Lapillicoccus sp. | reverse complement strand
AGAGCCTGTGCCGTGCTCGCATCAGGTCCGCCCGGGCCGCCTCCCGACACCGCACCAGATCCCGCGCCGACTCCTGGGCCACGGTGGGCACCCGCACCGAAGTCACCTCGTCCAGGCGCAACAACCGGGCCAGATGCAGCGCATCACGGGCGTCGGTTTTGACCCGGTCCCCGGCCGGCCGTTGAAGCTTCGAGGCCGCCGCGACCTCACACCGGATCTCGGCCGCCGCCAGGGCCCGGGCCAACCCGAACCCTGTCGGGCCGGACTCGTACACCGCCGCGCACGGACCCGCCAAGGCGGCGATCCACGCGGTGATCACCTCCGGCGTCGGCACCAGCCGCGCCTTGAACACCTCGCCAGTCACCCCGTCGATCGCCGCCGCCGCAACCGACCGGGCATGCACATCCAGACCAACACTCGTACGCTCTGTAAACACCGGGGCCTCCCACAACTGTCGGATAGGCCGAGCAGGCCCCTGTGCCGAGACAGCCGAGACGCTGCGAGCCACCGAGGCGCGGCTGACTGAGGCTGTCGCGCTGTCCAGGGCTCGGGGGCACAGTTGGACGCGTATCGGGCTCGCTCTAGGGGTCTCTCGGCAGGCTGCTCGCCAGCGGTTTGGTCAGGTCGCTCCCTAGCCCGACCGGGACTGCTTGGACTACCCGGCCCGGCTGCGCTGGCCGGACGGGTACGTGGGATCTTCAGCCGCCTCGCGCTCAGCGACGGATGAGCCAGCTACTTCCACACCATCGGCCGTTTCCCTTATGCCGATCATCCCGGTGTGCGGCTGGCGAGGCGGTCAGGAGCCCCCGGCCCCACACCCTGCACCTCAGTCGCGAAGTCACACCAGCCGGCGCCGTCAGGGGTGGGCCGGGGCCAGGTCGGGACTCGGCGCCGTGAGCCAACCCTCCCGGGCGCTGCTGGTCACTGCAGTGAGCCCGCCGAAGACGTGGAACCGGCGGCCGGTGACGGCGCCGGAGTCCGGGTATGGGTCGATCTGGACGATGCGTGGCTTCAGGCCCCCCGGCCAGGGCGTGATGGGCAGCCGCAACGCGCGGATGAGCTCGTCACGGTCGCGTAGCTCGCGCGCGATGCCCTTGACGACGACGCTCCAGGCGTCACCGGTGGCCGTGTCGAACCCGTCGACCTCGAAGGCCACCGGGTGGTCCACGGAGGCGTCGAGCTTGGAGCCCTGCGCCGTCCGGAAGACGACGGACTCGCGGCTCACTACGTGGTTGACGGGGAAGATGTCTTGACGGCCGTCGACCGAGACCCCGAGCCGTCCGACGGCAGCACTGCGCAGGAACGACCAGCACTCGGTGGTTGAGAGCGTCGCGAGGGCCGCCGGGATGTCGACGTGCGACGGATGAGACACCGGGCCGGCGATGGGGTGAGCCGCGCCGTGGCTGACGACACCGTGGCTGAGGACCAGGACGTCGCACCGTCCAGCGTCGAGCAGCGCCCGGGTCACCGAGCCGGAGACGAGGCCGGCGAGGCGGCCTTCGCCCCTCGTGGCGACGACGACCAGGTCGTCGGGCTCGACGCGATCGAGGATGGCGGCGACCGGGTCGGCGACCGTGACGACGGTGCGGTGCGGCAACCACGAGGGGATATCGACCGCGTCCACCAGGGTGGCGACCCAGTCCTGCTCACTCGTGAACTCGGCGGCGTCGTGCATCGACAGCGTGTGGACGATGAGGAGGGGGACGTGCCGTTCGGCCGCCTCCCGGGCGGCAGCGGACACCACGCGGCGGGCGCTGTCGTCACGACTGACTGCGGCGATGACCGTGGGTGGCCGGGTGCCCGCACGCAGGGACTCCCCGACCCGGGCGTGCGGCAGCAGGAGCGGGCAGCGAAAGGCCCGAGCCAGGGCCTCACTCGTGGATCCCAGCGACAGGGCCACCTGACCGCCGGCTCCGTAGGAGCCCAGGACCAGCAGGCCGGCCTGGCTCGCGAGCTGGTCGACGCGCGCGTCGCGGACGTCACTGACGAGGACTACTTCGGTCACGACGCCCGGCTCGGCGCTCAGCGCCTGCATCCGGGCGGTCCTGCCCACGTACCGGGCGCGTGCCGCGGCGTCGCTGCGGCCCTCTGTCGCGGTGTCAGGTGGCCGTTCCACGACCAGGAGCTTCAGCGGCGCACCACGTCGCCGGGCGGCGGTGGCCGCGGCGATGACGGCCTGGCCACCTGGCCACGACCCGTCACAGCCGACCACCACGGGTCCGACTGGATCATCCACGCGTGCTGACTCGCTCACAGAGAACTCCTACCGTTGATCGGTCCTGCCACGGTGACGGCTCGGGAGGCGAGCGCCCAGGGTCAAAGGTCCCTCTTGTCTGACGTCAGGGTCCCCGGCCCGCAACGCCGGGACCAAGGTCTCTGTCGACGCGGCATACGACAAGGGAGCGTGGGACGCGAGGCAGACAGAGCCGTGCCCCCGAGCACTTGTGATGAGGAGACAACCCGTGACCACGTTGACCCAGGGCGTACGCGCCCCGCTGGTGATGAGCCTGCACGACGGCGACCGCAGCATGGTGGACCTGCTGGGTGGGAAGGGCGCGAACCTGGCGGAGATGACGCGGCTCGGGCTCCCGGTGCCGCACGGTTTCGTCATCACCACTGAGGCGTGCCGCTCCTATCTGGTCGACGGGAAGGAGCCGGCCGAGCTCCAGGAGCTCGTTCTCGAGCGGCTGCGGGAGCTCGTCATCGAGGCCGGGCGGGGCTTCGGCGACAGCAACGACCCCCTCCTGGTCTCGGTGCGGTCCGGCGCCCGGTTCTCGATGCCCGGCATGATGGAGACGATCCTCAACGTGGGCCTGACCGACGCCACGCTGCCCGGTCTGGTCGTCCGTGGTGGCGAGCGCTTCGCGTGGGACTGCTACCGACGCCTGACGCAGATGTATGGTCGCACCGTCCTCGGCGTCGAAGCGGACCTCTTCGACGATGCCCTCTCACGTGCCCGTGAAGCGCACGGGGTCGCGGACGACAGTGGTCTCGACGCGGCCACGTTGCAGGCCCTGACGGCCGAGTTCCGGCGCATTCTCGTCGAGCACAGCGGCGAGGACCTGCCCCAGGACCCGCACGAGCAGCTCGTGCGGTCGATCCGGTCGGTGTTCGAGTCATGGAACGGCGACCGCGCCCGGCTCTACCGCCGGCACGAGGGGATCAGCGACGACCTCGGCACGGCCGTGAACATCATCGAGATGGTCTACGGCAATACCGGAACCGACAGCGGCAGCGGCGTCTGCTTCACGCGCAACCCGGCCACCGGTGCGCCCGGCGCCTACGGTGACTACCTGCCGAACGCCCAGGGTGAGGACGTCGTCAACGGCAGCCGCGTCACGCTCTCCCTCGACGACCTCGCCCGTCTGCAGCCGACAGTCCACGCCGAGCTGCTGCGGCACCTGGAGACGCTGGAGCGCCACTACACCGATGTGTGCGACGTCGAGTTCACCGTCGAGGACGCTCACCTGTGGATCTTGCAGACTCGGGTCGGCAAGCGCAGTCCGGCCGCGGCTTTCCGGATCGCGGTCGACCTCGTCGACGCCGGCTACATCGACATGGACGAGGCCCTCGTGCGCGTCGACGGGGGTCAGCTGCAGTCCCTGCTGCACCCGCAGTTCGCACCCGGCGGTACGAGCGACATCGTCGCGACCGGTCTGGCCGCCAGCCCGGGTGCTGCCGTGGGCGAGCTGGTCTTCAGCTCGGGCACCGCAGTCATCGTCGCCGCGCAGGGGCGCAAGGTCGTGCTCGCGCGACCGGAGACCAGCCCTGACGACCTGGCGGGCATGCTCGTCGCCGAAGCGGTCATCACCTCGCGCGGTGGGTTGACCTCGCACGCCGCCGTCGTCGCCCGCGGGCTGGGTCGCGCGTGCGTGACCGGGCTCCGCGACCTGGAGATCGACGTGCGCGAGCGGCGGATCGTGTTGTTGAACGGACTCTTCCTCGCCGAGGGTGACGTCGTCTCGGTCGACGGGAGCACGGGAGAGGTATGCCGCGGGCGCCGCGACGTGCGGCCCAGCCCGGTGGCGGCCGCACTCCAGGCGACGACCGTGCTGGAGGCACCCGCCACCGAGGACCCCATGGCTGAGGCCGTCGTCCGCCTGCTGGCGCACGCCGACCTGTGCCGCCACCTGGGGGTGCGCGCGAACGCCGAGACCCTCGCCGACGCCAAGGCGGCCAAGGCCTTCGGCGCCCAGGGCATCGGCCTGGCCCGCACGGAGCACATGCTGCTGGGTGACCGGCGCGAGCTCGTCGAAAAGGTGGTGACCGACAGCGGCCGCAAGGAGGCCCTGGCCAAAATCGAAGAGCTCACGCGACACGACTTCCTCGAGATCCTTCAGGAGATGGACGGGCTCCCGGTGGTCGTGCGGCTGCTCGACCCACCGTTGCACGAGTTCCTGCCCGACCTGGTCGACCTGTCCACGCGAGTGGCGGTCATCGAAGAGCGCGGCCAGCACGACACCGGCCTGGAGCACCTGCTCGCGGTGGTCCGCCGTTGGCACGAGGTCAACCCCATGCTCGGGCTTCGTGGGGTGCGGCTGCTCGCGGTCGTCCCCGAGCTGCTCGACGCCCAGGTCCGCGCCCTCGCCGACGCCCTGGCCGAGCTCCTCTCGCGACAGCTCAACCCGCGACTGGAGATCATGGTCCCGCTCGTGAGTGACGAGGAGGAGCTGAAGCAGGCCCGCACGCGGATCGAGGCGGCGCTCGCCGAGGTGTCGGCCCGCCGCGGTATCAGTCTCAGTGTGCCCATCGGCGTGATGATCGAGCTGCCGAGGGCGGCCCTGACATCTGGTGACCTCGCCCGGAGCGCCGACTTCTTCTCCTTCGGCACGAACGACCTCACCCAGACCACCTGGGGGATCTCCCGCGATGACGCGGAGACCAGCTTCCTCGGGCTCTACCGGCAGCAGGGCCTGCTGTCGTTCGACCCCTTCGACACGCTGGACGAGCGCGGAGTCGGCCGGCTGATGCACATCTCGTGCGAGGAGGGTCGGAGGGCCCGGCCGGGCCTCGGCCTGGGCCTGTGCGGGGAGCACGGTGGCGACCCGGCCTCGGTGCGCTTCTGCGCAGACCTCGGGCTCGACTACGTCTCGTGCTCACCACCGCGGGTGCCGGTAGCCAGGCTGGAGGCCGGCCGGGCGGCCGTCCTGGCCGAGCGCGTGGACGCGGGCTCGGACACCCGCTGAACGGGAGGGCCAGCCGCATAGATAGGGAGACTGTTGCGCACCCAAGGTTTTTGGCCCACCCGGCCGTCCATGTGGCAGCGAGATCCATTGCGACACAGCGTCTCTCGATCTTGGCGGCCAGTGCTGCGTGATGGGGGTTCGTCAGACGGGCTTCGCGTCGCTGTCCGCCACCACCGTGCAGGAGGCCCACGACCTCGCCTCGTCGCCCAGTTGGAGTCGCGGTGACGATGAATGCGGACATCACCCCCGCTTCGACTGCCACGTCGATGCGTCAAGCCCGGGTGACGAGGCAGAGTCGAAACTCCTGTGACGCAGTCCGTCCTCGACGCAGTTAGCCTCCGGTCAGCTTTGCGCGAGCGCAGTAGGCCGTCGCGCGCTGCGCGCATGGATGACGGCGACCGGGCAGTGGGCGTGCGCGACCACCTCGCGTGACACGGAGCCGAGCACCATGGCCGACAGGGGACTCAGGCCGCGGCTCCCGACGACGAGCAACCGCGCGTTCTCGCTCAGCTCCACCAGTCGCTCGGGTGCGGACCCTTCCACGACATACCGACGGACGTCCACGTCCGGGTATGCGGCGGCCAGCGGCGTGAGTACCTCGTCGAGGAGCGCCTGGGATCTGGTCTGCAGCCTCTGGCGTTGCGCCTGCGGCGAGACGAGGGACCCGAGATCGGCTGAGTTGAGAGTCCAAGAATGCACAGCGGTGAGGCCGGCGCCGAAACGGTGGGCTTGCTCGAAGGCGAACGCCGCCGCGCTGCCGGAGTCCGGTCCCTCGACCCCGACCACCACCCGGGTCCCGCTCAGGGAGCGGCTGACCGCCTCCCGCACGACGACCACCGGGCACGCGGCCTTCGCGGCACTCGTCGCTCCCGTGGAGACCGAGAACACGCGGTGGACGCGCCCGAGGCGCCGTGACCCGACCACGAGGATGGCGGCTCGTTGCGACTCGTCCAGGAGCACAGAGGTCGGCGACCCGGGAACAGGCACCGTCTCCAGCTGCAGGTCTGGGCCGAGGGCCGTTGTCGCCGATCGGGCTGCGTCGTCCAGGTGCTGCCAGGCGAGACGCAGCGCATGCGTGCCAGCCTTTCGGCCGTCATCGGTTGCGGCCCTGATTTCTTCCGCCGACGCGTCCGGAGGGTATGCGGTCACGATCCGCAGCGGGGACCGGAGCGCGCCCGCGTACTCCGCCGCCCAGGCAACCGCAAGGTCGGCTGTCACCGAACCGTCGACGCCAACGACGACCGCCTGAGGATGTTGATGGGTGTCCATTCGCGGACCTCTCACTAGGTGAGGCCAGTCTGGCGAACCAGCGTCGTGCGGACGAGGGCCTTTGGTCCCGGAACCGTCGAGGCCGCCGAGGCCGCCGAGGCCGCGGCCGAGCGGGGGGACCTTCGTCCCTGCTCACGGCCTCCGCCGGGCTCGATAGTGAAGACATATGCGGCGTCGCCGCGTCACGAGAAGGAGCAGAGATGTTGGTCGGCGAGATCATGACGAGCCCGGCGTTCACGGTCCGTGACGACGCCCGGCCCGAGGTCGCGGTGCACCTGCTCGCGAAAGAGCGCTTGACGATGCTCCCGGTGGTGGACGCCGAGAACCATCTGGTGGGTGTGGTGAGCGAGGCGGACCTGTTGGGACTACCCGAACCGCCGGACCCTCGCGCCCACCTGCGTCCGGTCTCGTTCGCCTCGCCCGAGCGGGGGCCGGCCAGCGTCGCGGACCTGATCTCCGGGCCGCCGCAGACGACGTCCGAGCACGCCGACGTCGCCGACGTCGCCGAGCTCTTCCACCGGACCGCGTGGAAGTGCCTGCCGGTGATGCGCGACCAGCAGCTCGTCGGCGTCGTGAGCCGCAGTGACATCATCCGGGCCATGTCCCGGGATGACGACGTCATCGAGGAGGACGTCAACCGGCTGCTGAAAGACCTCGAACCCGCCTGGGATGCCACGGTGACCGACGGCATCGTCACCATCACCGGACCCGGGCCGGACCGGGCGGCGGAGGCGGCGGCGTCACTCGCGGCCACGGTTGCGGGCGTGCGCGCGGTACACCGCGCGGTACACATGGTCGAGCACGACGACTCCAACCGTCCATCAAGCCGACCGTCGGCCGCCGCTCCGCCGGCCTGGCCGGTGAAGGCCTGGGTCTGTCCGCCCTCGAGCGGGTCGGCGGTGGACGAGCTGTGACGATCCGCGTTTCCCTCTGGAGGTCGACGAGATCGTCCGCCGGACCCACCGCCACGTCGGACAGGGCGGTAGGAGAGTCGGACCTGGGGTATGCCGTGGTCTCGGCCTTGACCAGGTAACGGGCGGTAAGACGCAGGTACTCCTCACCGTCCTGCCGGGTGTTGGCGGTGCCGTGCGCAACCGTCGCTCCTGGAACAGATCGGTGGCGCGTACTCCATCGGAGGCAGCTTCGACACCCAGATGGCCGGCCCCGCCAACGTCCCCCCGCGGGTCAGGACGTGGACGCGCAGAGGTTCTCGTCACTCCGTCGGCAGAACTGGCCGGTTCCGTCCGTGCCCCCAGCCCTGGCCGGTTCCGTCCGTGCCCCCAGCCAGGGCACCCCCACCCCGTCCCTCGTCCCAGAGCCAGAAGCGGGACGCGGTGTGACCGACGACGCGCTTACGAGGTGCGCCGGTCGTGACTCGGGCGCACCACTGCGACAGGGCATGGTGCCAGCTGCAGGACGGCGCGGCTCACCGACCCCAGCAGCAGGCCCAGGAAGCCGCCGTGGCCACGGCAGCCGACCACGAGGAGGTCGGCACCGGCCGACGCCTCGACCAGCGCAGCGGCGGGACGACCACGGACGACCTTCGTGTGGATCTTGACCTCAGGGCACTTCTCCGCCCACCCCGCGACGGCCTCGGCGGTCATGGCGACCCGCTCGTCCTCGAACCCCTCCCACACCTCGATCGGCGCGTTCAGGGCCATCGTCCCTTCCACCAGCCCTACCTCCCAGGCATGCACGACGGTGAGGGCGCATCCTCGCTGAGCCGCCTGCGTGACGGCGTAGGCCACCGCCTCCATCGAAGCCGCAGAACCGTCGATGCCAACGACGACGTGCCGGACCCCGGCCTGACCGTCCCGCGCCTCGCGGACGACGACGACAGGGCAGTGCGCGTGGGCCGCCACCTGCATGGACGTCGACCCGGCGAAAACCCGCTCGACCGCACCCACGCCGTGGCTCCCGAGGACCACCGTGTCGGCTTGGAGGGAGGCGTTCACCAGCGCCGCGGCCGATCCGACACGCTCTGAACGAGGGGTGATTCGGACCTCCGGGTTGATCGCCCGGGCCCGGTCCGCCGCCGCCTGAAGCGTGTCCGAGGACTCCCGCTCGAACACGGGCAGGAGTGACCCGATCAGCTCGGCCGAGAAGTCCGCGCTCCACGCGTTGAGGAGATGCAGAGGCAGGTTCCTGCGGGTTGCCTCGTCCGTGGCCCAGTCGACCGCCAGGTCGCTCGACTGCGAACCGTCGACGCCGACGACGATGGGCTCCGGACCCGGTGTCCAGCTGATGGTCAGGCCTCCTGAGTCTTTCCGGCCCTTGTGGCTGGACCTGGATGAGCCCAGGGTGCCGCCTCCTTCGTCGGATGGACAGGGTCGTTGGTCCCTCTTTACAGGTTTGTAGGGAGGGGCCAACCGTGGTTCGAGCTGAGTGGGCGAAGGGCGGGCTTCGCGGCTCCGGCCGAGTGGCCCTGCCAGGTCCCTGCCAGGGCACGTTGAGCGGCACTAACGTGCCGCCTGACACGGCGGTGACCTTCGCAACCGAGGAAGGCGCATGATGGACCCCGCCTGGTGTAGCGTCCGTGTCGGTCAGGAAGACCTGGTTCGGAGAGTACGGCCGTCCGCTGCTGTGCTCGGAGAGCATCTGCTCGCGCCGAACGCCCTGGTGATCCCACGCTATTGGGAGACGCCACATGCCTCGCCGCTCGAACCGATCAGACGTGGTGGCCCGGCCCCCGGGCACGGTGCGCCAGGTGCTGAGCGTGCGGTGAACAACGACCTGGTGCTGGTCTTGGTGGTGGTGACGGCGCTGGCGTTCGACTTCACCAACGGCTTTCACGACACCGGCAATGCGATGGCGACGTCGATCGCGACCGGCGCTCTGCCACCGAAGGTCGCGGTCGGTCTGTCCGGCGTTCTCAACCTGGTCGGGGCATTCCTGTCCTTCAGCGTCGCCGCGACGATCGCCAGCGGCCTGGTCTCCAAGGTCCTGCTCCCCGCGGTGCTGTCCCCCCTGATCGCCGGAGTGGTGGCCGCGATCGGGACTTACCTGGTCTACCGGATCACCCGGGGCATTGACAGCCGAACGCGGGACCGCGGGTTCCGGCTCGGCCAGATCGGCTCGGCCTCGATGGTGTCCCCGGCGCACGGGACGAATGACGCCCAGAAGACGATGGGCATCATCACCCTCGCCCTGATTGCGAACGGGTCGCTGGCCACGGGCGTCAAGGCTCCTACGTCGGTAATCGTCAGCTGCGCTGTCGCGATCAGCGCCGGCACGTACTTCGGTGGTTGGCGAGTCATCCGCACCCTGGGCAAGGGGCTGGTGGAGATCGACCCACCCCAGGGGCTCACCGCAGAGACCGCGTCCGGAGCGATCATCCTCGTCTCCTCATATTTCGGGTATGCGCTGTCGACCACTCACGTGGCCACCGGCTCCATACTGGGCAGCGGGGTCGGCAAGAGTGGCGCGGAGGTCCGCTGGCACGTCGCAAGGAGGATGGTCCTGGCCTGGTTGCTCACCTTGCCTGCCGCAGGAGTCGTCGGCGCCTACGCCGTCACCATCGCGTTAGGAGAGTCTGTCGGTGTGATCGTCCTGTTCGTATGCCTCCTGGCCGGTAGTGCCGCGGTGTTCGCGGCTGCCCGCCGGGACGCGGTCACCGCGGCCAACGTCAATGCCGACTGGACCGGGCGTGGTACGCGGAATACCAGCCATGCACCGAGACCCGTCCAGCCCTCGGAACCGTCGCAGACGGGATCAGGCGGATGAGCTTCTGGATCAACCTCAGCGCCGTCGCCAGGGTGTGCGTGGTCGGTTTGCTCGTTGGTGCCGGGTTGCCGGCCTTGTTCGCCATTGGCCTGCGCGCGCTGGCGCCCGCCGGAGCCGGGGACGGTGACCTTCCCGGTTCTCACGCCCAGGGTCGTCTCCCGCCCCGCCGAGTGGCCAGCATCGCGCTGGCCGTGGTCTGTTTCCTGATCATCTTGGTCTGCGCGGCCTGCGGCATCACTGTGCTGGTCAGGGGTTGATGACCATGGCCTTGGCGCGTTCCATGCAGTCCGTAGTGACCTTCCTGCGCGAGGGTTACCCGGACGGGGTACCCGTCCACGACTATCAACCCCTGTTCGCCCTGCTGCGCCGACAGCTCTCACCCGAGGAGGTCGCCCTGGTCGCCCGCGAGCTGGCCGCCAGAGGCGACGCCGCCACCGCCGATGCCATTGAAGCCGCCATCCGGAGCGCCAGCAGCGTCGTGCCCACCGACGCGGACATCGCCCGTGTCCAGGCACACCTCTCTGCGGGAGACTCGCCCGCCACACCACCCGCGCAGTAGCCAGCCGTGGCAAAGATGGGCGGCGCCGTGGGTCCGAGCGGGGACACTGCTGCTGCTAGACCTTTTCGCTTTCCCCTGTTGCAGGGCGTCTTGCCGATCACATTGCAGCGCGTCCCCAGGGAGGCGCTCGCCGGACTCAGTCTCGCCGCGCTAGGCATCCCTGAAGTCCTGGGTTACGCGCGCATCGCCGGCATGCCGGTCGAGACCGGGCTCTACACCATGCTCTTGCCGATGGCGGTCTTCGCCGTGCTGGGCTCATCCCGTCATTTGGTCGTAGCCGCCGACTCCGCGACGGCGGCCATCTTGGCGGCCGGCGTCGCAGCTCTTGCGTTACCGGGGTCACCCCGCTATGTGCAGCTCGTCGCTCTCGTCACGCTCGTCACCGGCGCGCTCCTGGTGGTCGCACGGGTGGCCCGCCTCGGCTTCTTGGCTAACTTCCTGTCCCGCACTGTCCTGGTCGGCTTCCTTTCCGGTGTCGGCTTGTCGGTGGCGACAGGCCAGCTGCCGGAGCTGCTCGGCGTCACTGTCCACGCCGACAATGCCATCGGCAAGCTCATTGGTTCGGTAGCGGCTCTGCCGCGCGCGTCCCTGTTAACAGTAGGTGTCGCAGCGGCCGTGCTGTTCGGTGTTCCGCTGCTCCGCAGGGTCGCCAGGCGGGTTCCGGCAGCCCTGCTCGCCGTGACCGTCTCCATCGTCGTCAGCGTGCTCTGGAACTTCCCTTCGCACGGTGTCGACGTCATCGGCCCTGTCCCCGGTGGCCTGCCCCCTTTGCAAGCTCCAGCAGTGACCGCGCAGGACACCTCGGCACTGGCGCTGACCGCCGTGGCGATGGCGGCGGTGATCTTGGCGCAGTCGGTGGCCACCGCCAGCGCTTACGCCAACACGTACAACGAAGACCTCGATCCGAACGCCGACCTGCTGGCGCTCGGAGCGGCGAACGGCGTCGCCGCGTTCACGGGGAGCTTCGTTGTGAACGGCAGCCCGACCAAGACCCAGATGGTGGACAGCGCCGGCGGGCGCACCCAGCTGGCGCAGCTGAGCTGCTGTGTCGTCGTCCTGCTGGTACTGCTGTTCGCCAGCGCCCCGCTGGCGCACCTTTCCGTCGCCGTCCTCGCGGCGGTCGTGTTCCTCATCGGGGTCGAGCTCATCGACATCAAGGGCCTTGCGGAAATCATGCGGGTCCGACGCATCGAGTTCGCGTTGGCGTTGCTCACAGCGGCAGCCGTTGTGGTCTTCGGTGTCGAGCAGGCCATCGCGTTCGCCATGCTCGCCTCGATAGTCGACCACCTGCGGCACGGGTACGCACCTCGCACCCAGGTGCTGACGCGGCAGCCGGGCGGGCACTGGCTTGCGGTCCCCGCCACAGCCGAGGTAAGGACCCGAGAGGGTCTGGTGATCTACCGGTTCCCGTCCAGCCTCTACTACGCCAACGCGCACAAGCTCGCCGCCGACCTCGCCGCGTTCGCGTCATCCACCGCCGCGCTCGACTGGTTCTGCATCGACTGCACCGCGCTGAGCGATATCGACTTCACTGCTGCACAGACACTGCGTCGGGCCATCGGACGGTTCTCCGAGCAGGGCACACGGGTCGTGTTCTCCGGCACCGATGCAGCCGTCCTCGAGCAGCTCACCGCGCAAGGCCTCTTGTCACCGTCGAGTTCCGACTGCTATCCCACACCAGGTGCCGTCCTCGACGCCTACGAAGCCTGCGATCGACTCAAGCCGACATGAGGCGCGGGCACTCAGCTCGGAACCGGGTCGCCAGGTCGCGGGCGACCGTCGGGCCCTTCGGCCCTAGTGGGCAACGCCTGCGTGAACGAGCATGAGAAGCCTCAGCACCCGACGAAGGGCAGTGCACGATGAATACGTACGGACTCGGTGGCAAGGTCGCCGTCATCACCGGAGGTGCTTCGGGCATCGGGCGGGCCTGTGCCCACACCCTGGCCCGCTCCGGTGCCGACATCTCGATCTGGGATCTCGATCGGGGCGGCCTCGACCTCGTCATCAAGGAGCTGGAGGACTACGACTACCGAGTACACAGCGCGGTCGTCGACGTCAGCGACTCGGCGGTGGTGGACGCCGCGATGCAGGACGTACTCGACACCCTGGGCCACGTCGACATCGCCGTCTGCAACGCGGGCATCGGCGGAGCAGCAGCGTCCAGCGCTGACTACACCGACGAGCAGTGGCGCCAGGTCACCGGCGTCAACCTCGACGGGGTCTTCTTCACCCAACGCGCGGCGATCAGGGCGATGCGTCACGGCGGCCGCGGGGGCTCGATCATCAACATGGCTTCGGTCCTCGGCTCAGTGGGGTTCGCCTCAGCAAGCGCCTACACCGCGGCAAAGCACGGCGTCGTCGGGCTCACCCAGGTGGCCGCGTGGGAGTGTGCCGCCGACCAGATCCGCATCAACGCCGTCGGACCCGGGTTCATCCGCACCCCGCTGCTGGACGACAACCTCGACCAGGAGACCCTCGACGTTCTCGCGGGCCAGCACGCTCTCCAGCGCCTCGGAGAAGCCGCCGAGGTGGCCGAGCTGGTGGCGTGGCTGGCCAGTGACGGCGCGTCCTTCGCAACGGGAACCTTCTACCCCATCGACGGCGGCTACCTCGCTCGCTAGACCCCGGGATATGGCTGGGCGAACGCGCTCGGTCCGTCAGCGCGCTCCACTAGCGTGTGATGCATGGCGCGTGTCTCCAGCATCCTCATCTACCCGGACCAGGACCAGCCGGGCCAGGCGCTGCATTCGTCGTTCGTCTCGCCCGATGGCCTCGACGGCGACCGACGCAAGAAGTCACCAGTCCACCTCGTGGCGGTCGAGGACTACGTCGACCTCCACCCGCGCGCCAACCTCGTCGTCGACCTCCCGTCGGCCGAGCTCGATGCCCTGGTCGGGCGCCGGCTGCGGATCGGCAGCACCGAGCTCGAGGTCACCGCGCGGGCCGGCAACTGCCCCGGCCTCTATGCCTCGGTGCCGGTCCCGGGCGACGTCACCGTCGGCGACGAGCTGACGGTCGGCGTGATCACCGACTGACCGGTCACACCGGGCACCTTCGAGGACGCCCACCGGTTAGGGTCGGAAGCCGCCCGACCACCGACTGACCGATGCTCTTTGGGGCATCGGGCGCCTCACGCAGGAGCCAACCGTGCCTCCCACCCCCTCCCCACGCCGACGCACCTCGAGAACGGCCGCCTCCGGCCCCCGCCGGGCCGCGATCCTGGCCGGCAACCGGACCCCGTTCGCGCGAGCCAACGGCGCCTACGCCAAGGCGTCCAACCAGGACATGCTCACCGCCGCGATCGAGGGCCTGGTCGCTCGCACCGGTCTCGCCGGCGAGCGCCTCGGCGAGGTCGCGGCCGGCGCGGTGATCAAGCACAGTCGCGACTTCAACCTGACCCGTGAGTGTGTGCTGGGGTCATCGCTCGACGCCGCCACACCGGCATACGACGTGCAGCAGGCCTGCGCGACGGGCCTCGAGGCGGCGATCCTGGTGTCCAACAAGGTCCGCCTCGGCCAGGTCGAGTCCGCGATGGCCGGCGGCGTGGACTCCGCCTCAGACGCCCCCATCGCCGTCAGCGAGGGGTTGCGGAAGGCCCTGCTGCGCGCCAACGCGGCCCGCTCGTCGCTGGACCGGGTCAAGGCTCTGGCGACGATCCGGCCCGCCCACCTCGCCCCGCAGGCACCGCGCAACGTCGAGCCGCGCACGGGGATGTCGATGGGCGAGCACATGGCCCTCACCGCCAAGGAGTGGGGGATCACCCGCGAGGCCCAGGACGAGCTCAGTGTGCGCAGTCACCACAACCTCGCGGCCGCGTACGACCGAGGGTTCTTCGACGACCTGGTCACCCCCTACCTCGGCGTCACGCGCGACACCAACCTGCGACCGGACACCTCGGTGGAGAAGCTGGCGGGTCTGCGACCGGTGTTCGGCAAGGGCGACGGGGCGACCATGACGGCCGGCAACTCGACGCCGCTCACCGACGGAGCCTCGGTCGTCCTGATCGGCAGCGACGACTGGGCGTCGGCCCACGGACTGACGCCTCTCGCTCACCTGGTCGACGCCGAGGCGGCGGCCGTGGACTACGTGCACGGGGGAGAGGGCCTGCTCATGGCCCCTGCGTATGCCGTGCCACGGCTGCTCGCTCGCGTCGGGATGAAGCTCCAGGACTTCGAGCTCATCGAGATGCACGAGGCTTTTGCGGCGACGGTCCTCACGACGATGGCCGCTTGGGAGGACCCCCAGTTCTGCACTGACCGCCTCGGCCTCGACGAACCCCTGGGAGCTATCGACCAGACTCGGCTCAACGTCAACGGATCCTCGCTGGCGGCGGGGCACCCGTTCGCGGCGACCGGCGGGCGTATCGTCGCCTCGTTGGCGAAGGCGTTGCACGAGAAGGGTTCCGGCGCTCGAGGACTGATCTCCGTCTGCGCGGCCGGCGGCCAGGGCGTCGTCGCCATCCTCGAGGCGGCGTGATGCCCGACCTGTTCGCATCTCTCGTGACGTCCCGGGTGGCCAAGAGGGTCGGGGTCCCCCAGCCGACGACGCTTCGCAGGTACGAGCCCGGCGGACCGCTCTGTGACAGCCCGGTGCTGGTCGCCGGCGGTGGGCGGTTCGAGGACGGCCTGCGTCGGTCGCTGCGAGACCTCGGGCTCGCCGTAACGGGGGACGGTGACGAGACTGCGGGCCGGATCGGGGCCGTCGTCATCGACCTCAGTGCAGCGACCGACCCGGGCGAGCTCGACCAGCTTCGGACAACCGCGGCTCCTGCGGTCAAGCGGCTGGCACGCAACGGCAGGGTCGTCGTCGTCGGCACGGACCCCGCCACGTTGACCGACGTGGCACAGGTGACCACCCAGCGGGCCCTCGAAGGCGCGGTGCGTTCGCTCGGCAAGGAGCTGCGTGCCGGTGCGACCGCGAACCTCGTCCTGGCACGAGGGAACGCCGACGCAGGCGTGCGGGCGACGGTGGAGTTCTTCCTGTCCGGGCGGTCGGCATACGTCGACGGGCAGGTGGTCGTGGTCGACGAGAGCGCGGCCCCACCACCAGGCCAGGACGCAGACCCGGCTCGCCCACTCCACGGCAAGGTCGCCGTCGTGACCGGCGCCGCGCGCGGCATCGGCGCGCAGATCGCCCGGGTGATGGCGCGGGACGGCGCCACCGTCGTCGCGGTGGACGTCCCCGCTGCGGGCGACGCGCTGGCCCGCCTGGCCAACGAGATCCGGGGCCAGGCCTTGCAAGTGGACGTCACGGCAGCCGACGCGGGACAGCGGATCGTCGAGGCGGCGACCAGTCGGCACGGATCACTCGACGTCGTCGTCCACAACGCCGGTATCACCCGGGACAAGCTGTTCGTCAACATGGACGAGTCCCGTTGGGGCACTGTCCTGGACGTCAACCTGCGCTCCGTCCTGCGGATGAACGAGGCGATCCTCGGCAATGACATGCATGACATGCATGACAGGCGTGACAGGCGTGACAGGCAGGACGTGAATGGTGGGATGGGCGACGGGGGACGCGTGGTCTGCGTGGCGTCGATTGCGGGGATCGCGGGCAACCGGGGCCAGACCAACTACGGGGCGAGCAAGGCCGGGATCATCGGCCTGGTCACCGCGCTGTCGGCGCAGGTGCGGGCGCGGGGGATCACGGTCAACGCCGTCGCACCCGGCTTCATCGAGACGGAGATGACCGCGAAGATCCCGTTCGCCACCCGCGAGATCGGCCGGCGGATGAACTCCCTTCAGCAAGGCGGGCTGCCGCTTGACGTCGCCGAGACGATTGCCTGGCTCAGCCAGCCTGGCTCCTCGGCGGTGACCGGGCAGGTCATCCGGGTCTGCGGGCAGAGCCTGCTCGGGGCCTGAGCGCGATGACAGCGACGGTTCTCTCGTTCGACGCCGCGCCCGACCTCGCCGCACTGTTCGCCCGAGCGGTCCTCGCCGCCCGGCATACCTCCTCGTCCGTCCCCGATGTCACCGCCCGCCGCCTGGGCGTCCTGGTCGACCCCGACGCGGTGGTCGACTACGCGCACCTGTGCGGATTTACCGTCGGCGCCCACCCACCGATGCCATGGCCGCACCTGCTCGGGTTCCCGCTGCAGGCCGCGGTGATGGCCCGGCGCGACTTCCCGGTGGCGCTCGTCGGACTCGTCCATGTGCAGAACGCCATAACGTGGACGCGACCGCTGAGCTACACAGAGACGGTCGACGTCCAGGTCCACGCCGAAAGGCTGCGCCCGCACCGGCGGGGTCGCCTGGTCGACCTCGTCACAGAGATCACGGCCGACGCGCAGGAGGTGGTGTGGCGCGGGGTCAGCACCTACCTCGCGCGGGGCCCGGGGGACGAGAGCGTCACCGAACCGGGCCCGCCGGACATCTCCGCCCTACGCAGTCGACTGGGTGGGCCGCGACTGCGGTTCGGCGAGGACGCCGGACGCCGGTATGCCGCGGTGTCGGGTGACGTCAACCCAATCCACCTTCATGCGCTGACCGCTCGAGCCCTCGGGTTCCCGCGGGCGATTGCGCACGGCATGTTCACGTATGCGCGGGTCCTGGCCGACCTCGGACCGCGCGTTCCGTACGCCGGGACGTCGACGGTCTGGTTCCGCAAGCCGGTTTCCCTCCCTAGCAGCACGGTACTCAACGTCAGTCCAGACGCGTCGTTGGCCGCTCTACTCCCGGAGACGGGTGACGGTGAGCACCTGGTGACCGCGCTCACCTGAACAAGCCCGCCCTCGGCATCGGAACTGTGTCACGGTGGCCCGAGACCGGTCGATAGCCTGGAACGCGGCCGCAACACCGAGGCCACCACCCACCGCGAGGAGAGCTCTGCCATGCCTGCCCCCATCACCGTGTCCGTCGCCGGAAGCGAGCGATCGGTTGCGGCGGGGACCACCGCCGGCGAGCTGTTCGGGGCAGACCGGACCGTCGTGGTGGCGCGGATCGACGGTCACCTCGTCGACCTCGCCCGCGTGCTGGCGGACGGTGACCAGGTCGAACCGGTTCAGGTCGACACCCCGGACGGGCTGTCCGTGCTGCGACACTCGGCCGCCCACGTTCTGGCCCAGGCCGTCCAGCAGGTCAACCCGGCGGCCAGGCTCGGCATCGGCCCACCGATCCGTGACGGTTTCTACTATGACTTCGACGTCGAGATCCCGTTCACGCCCGACGACCTCAAGGCGCTCGAACGGTCGATGCAGAAGATCGTCAACGAGGGCCAGACGTTCTCGCGCCGGGTCGTCGGCGAGGCCGAGGCCCGGGCGGAGCTGGCCGACCAGCCATACAAGCTCGAGCTGATCGGTCTCAAGGGCAGCCAGGGCGACGCGGTCGCCGACGCCGCCGAAGGAGCGGAAGCTGAAGTCGGCGGCGGCGAGCTGACGATGTACGACAACCACCGGCGGGACGGCTCGTTGGCCTGGCGTGACCTGTGCCGCGGACCGCACGTGCCCACGACCAAGATGCTCGGCAACGCGTTCAAGCTGACCCGGTCGGCCGCCGCATACTGGCGCGGCTCGGAGAAGAACCCCCAGCTGCAGCGCATCTACGGCACCGCGTGGCCGAGCAAGGACGACCTCAAGGCTTACCTCGACCGGCTGGCGGAGGCCGAGACGCGCGACCACCGCAAGCTCGGCATCGAGCTCGACCTCTACTCGTTCCCGGACGAGCTCGGGTCCGGGCTGGCCGTCTTCCACCCTAAGGGTGGCGTGGTCAAGCGCGAGATGGAGGACTACGTCCGCCGCCGGCACATCGAGGAGGGCTTCGACTACGTCGGGACTCCGCACATCTCCAAGGACGGCCTGTTCCACACGTCGGGCCACCTGCCGTACTACGCCGACACCATGTTCCCGCCGATGGCGATGGAGGGCTCGGAGTACCGGCTCAAGGCGATGAACTGTCCGATGCACAACCTCATCTACCGCTCCCGCGGCCGCTCGTACCGCGAGCTGCCGCTGCGCCTGTTCGAGTTCGGATCGGTCTACCGCTACGAGAAGTCCGGTGTGGTGCACGGGCTGATCCGGGTGCGAGGGATGACGCAGGACGACTCGCACTCCTACGTCACCGTCGAGGGCGCTGAGGCCGAGGTAAAGCACCTGCTGAGCTTCGTGCTCAGCATGCTGCGCGACTTCGGGCTGGACGACTACTACCTCGAGCTGTCCACCCGAGACGACTCCAAGCCCGACAAGTTCATCGGGACCGACGAGGAGTGGGCCGACGCCACCGCGGTGCTCGAGCGCGCGGCGGTCGAGACCGGGCTCGAGCTGGTGCCCGACCCCGGCGGCGCGGCGTTCTACGGCCCGAAGATCTCCGTCCAGGCCCGCGACGCCATCGGCCGGACCTGGCAGATGTCGACGGTGCAGTACGACTTCAACCAGCCGCGCGGGTTCGAGCTGGAGTACCAGGCCAGCGACGGGTCACGTCAGCGTCCCGTGATGATCCACTCGGCCAAGTTCGGCTCCATCGAACGATTCATCGGCGTGCTGGTCGAGCACTACGCCGGCGCGTTCCCAGTGTGGCTCTCGCCGGTGCAGGCACTCGGTGTCCCGGTTGCCGAGGAGTATGCCGACTACCTCCAGGACGTGCTGGACCAGCTGCGCCGCAAGGGAGTTCGGGTCGAGCTGGACGCGTCCGACGACCGGTTCCCCAAGAAGATCCGTAATGCCAGCAAGTCCAAGGTGCCCTACGTGCTCATCGCGGGGGAGGACGACCGGGCTGCGGGAGCGGTGTCGTTCCGCTATCGGGACGGCTCGCAGCGCAACGGCGTCCCGGTGGACGAGGCGGTCACCGAGATCATCGGCGCCATCGCGACGAAGGCACAGGTGACGACCGCGCCGACTGCCTGACTCCAGGACGTCCACATTCCCGATTCTCCTGTTGCAGAGGGCAGTTCGACATCTTCTCAGGCGCAGCAGCCCCAGTCACGCGATCGCGCCGGGGATCGAGGTCAAGGCCTCACTGGCTCGCGGGCGGGGTCGTCGGCCGGGGCGGTCGGCTGCCGGACCACCACCACGGGGCACGGTGCGTGGGCCACGAGGTGGGTGCTGACCGATCCGAGCAGCATCCCGGCGAATCCGCCGTGGCCGCGTGAGCCGACGACGAGCAGGTCTGCGCCTTTGGCAGCGGCGAGCAAGGCGGCTGCTGGGTGGCCGCACACCACACTCCGTTTCACGGCTTCGTGACCGTCCGGCAGGGCCTGCACCAATGCCTCGTTCAGGCTGGTCACCGCCATGCCCTGCCAGTCGATGTCCAGGGTGTCGAAGCTCGCCCCTAGCCCGAGCCCAGCGCCGTAGCTGGTGGGCGGCTCCCAGCTCGTCACCGCTTCCAGGTCGGCGCCGGTCATCCCGGCGTAGCGGGCGGCCCACCGCACCGCCTCGATGGACGCGGGTGACCCGTCCACTCCCACGACCACGTGGCTGGCGTTCGACTGTTCGGTCATGACTCTCCTCAGGTGGGAATGCTTGGTGCACACGGACGGTGCTGGGGTTTGGGTGGGTCAGGAAGGCGATGAGTCCCTGTCCTCGACACCGGCTGAGATGCCGTCGCCGACGAGCAGGTCGAGGACTTCGCCGACGGTCCGGGCCCGGCCGATGTGGTCGGGTAGCGGCAGGTGCCCGTGCACCTGGTACCGGTTGCGGCGGCCGTCGCGTTCCTTGGTGACATAGCCGGCTTCGGTCAGGTCATTGACGATTCCGTAGGCGCTGCGTTCGGTGATCAGCAACACGCTTGCGATGTCCCTCAGCCGCATACCGGGGTCGTTAGCGATGCATACCAACGCTCGCCCGTGGTTCGTCATGAAACTCCACTCGGCCATGTTGGGAAAGCCTCTTCCAGCAGAGTTATTCTAGCAACCCTTTGCTAGTTTAGCGTTTCGTGCATACGGTTGGCAACAGATCGACATGAGACACGGCTGTCACCGGCACCACCGCTGATCTCGACCGCGGTCAAGCCCTTGGCGGACAACATGTCGCACCAGTCCGACGCCACTACCGGTTGTTGACACTAGCCGGCTCGACGTGGTCGGTCAGCACCGTCTTGGTCCGCGACATCTGAGTGGGCATTGCGCGTCATCCAACCCACGCCGGACGTGTGGAGGGACCTCGTGTGGCCGGGTCGTGGTCGTCACGGAAGATGACCGGCACGCGAGCGGACCGCAAGGGCCTCACGAGCTTCGTCGACTCGTTGATGAGGCTGGGGCGCCCGGTGTCGAGGTTGGGTCGGCGGGGGGATAGTCGGTGGTTTCTGGTTGGCCACGCTGATCGGGCGGCTGGCAGACACCGTCACGTGTTGCCCGTCATGCACGAGAGACAGGGGTGGCCCATCGAGGATTCGATATGTGGTCGTGCTCGACGTGACCTCAACCCTCAGCCGACTGCTCTGTAGACAGACCGTGATGGTGAGCCGGGCGATCCCGGCCGGAAGGCGGGGGGCGAAGGCGACGCTTCCGTTGCGTTGGCGCAGCCCGGCCAGACCCGGCACGAGGGCGATCCAGGTCCCGGCCAAGGACGCAAGATGCAGCCCATCGCGGGTGTTGTGCTCGAGATCGTCCAGATCCATCAGCGCCGCCTCGGTCAGGTAGTCGTACGCGAGCTCCAGGTGACCGGTATCGGCGGCGAGCACCGCTTGAGTGCAGGCCGACAGCGAGGAGTCCCGCACCGTGAGGGCCTCGTAATAGGCGAAGTTGCGGGTCTTCTCCGCAGCCGTGAAGGCTTCCCCGCGCAGATGCATCGCCAGCACGAGGTCGGCCTGTTTGACGACCTGCTTGCGGTAGAGGTCGAAGTACGGGAAATGCAGCAGCAGTGGATATTGTCCATCGGTAGTGGCGTCGAAGTCCCAGATCTCGTGGCTGGTGAACCCCTCGGCTTGACTGTGGACTCCCAACGCCTCGTCATACGGAATCACCATGGCCTTCGCCGCGTCGCGCCAGCCGGCGATCTCCGCGGCGGTGATGCCCAGATCTCGCGCCCGGTCGGGAAAGCGCTGCGCGACATCGGCGGCCGAGACGAGATTGTGTTGGGCCATCAGGTTCGTATAGACGTTGTTGTCCGCAACGGCCGAGTACTCGTCGGGGCCGGTAACCCCGTCGATCCGAAACTGTCCCCCAGCGTCGTGGTGACCCAGCGAGCACCACAGCCGGGCGGTCTGGGTCAGCAGCTCAACGCCGATGTCGCGTTCGAACGCCTCGTCGCCGGTGACGTTGACGTAGCGGACCACCGCGTCGGCGATATCCGCCCCGAGATGGAACGCGGCGGTACCGGCGGGCCAGTATCCCGAGCACTCGTGACCGGCGATCGTGCGCCAGGGGAAGACGGCTCCCTTCAGGCCCAGCTGCGCGGCACGGGTCTGCGCTTTCGGCAGGGTCGAGTATCGCCAACGAAGCGCGTCGGCCGCCGCCCGTGGAGCGGTGTAGCTCAGCAGCGGCAGGACGAATGTCTCGGTGTCCCAGAACGCGTGCCCGTCATACCCCGGCCCGGTCAACCCCTTCGCCGCGATGGCCCGTCCTTCGGCCCGGGCACTGGCCTGCAGGACGTGGAACAGCGCGAACCGCGCCGCCTGCTGTATTCGCATGTCGCCCTCGACCTCGACATCGGCGCGCGCCCAAAAGTCGTCCAGATAGGCGCCGTGCTCGGCGACCAACCCCTCCCAGCCCGTCTGCACGGCGACGGTCAGCGCGGCCGCGACCTGGTCGGCGACCGCTGGTTGCGAGCGAACCGCGGACCAGCCGTAGGCGACGAACTTGACCAGCCGCAGCCGCTGCCCAGGCTCGAGCGTGGCCGTGATGGTCACCCGACCCAGATCGGGGAAGCTCTCACTCGCAACCTGCAGCGTGGCGGGCGCGTCGAGCTGATGCTCCATCGCCGCCCCGAGCCGCAGACCACTGACCGTCGTGCGATGGAGCAGCGACGCCGCCGTCCCGTCACAGGCGTGCTTCTCGGACACCAGGGGTGACAGCAATGTGGCTGCCTCGCGCGGGTCCCCAGCAAAGGCCGGCAACGTCTCGTTGGCCACCAGCTCCGACTGCAGCACCACCCGCACCGCGGCATCCAGCGGTTCGACCTCATAACAGATCGCGGCCACCGAGCGCTGCACCAGCGACACCAGCCGCGCCGAGCGCACCCGCACGCCCTGTCCGCCCGGAGACACCCACTCGACCTCGCGGCGTAACAGCCCGGTGCGGAAGTCCAGCACCCGCTCGTGCGCGACAAGCTGTCCGTAGCGGACATCGAAGGGCTGGTCATCGACGAGTAGGCGGATCAGTTTGCCGTTGATGGTATTGATGACCGTCTGGCCTGCCTCGGGGTAGCCGTAACCAGCCTCGGCGTAGGGCAGTGGTCGTGCCTCATAAACACCGTTCAGGTATGAGCCGGGAAGGCCGTGCGGCTCGCCCTCGTCGAGGTTCCCGCGCCACCCGATGTGCCCGTTTGACAACGCGAACAATGACTCGCTCTGCGCCAGAACGTCCGGGTCGAGGCCGGTCTCACGCAGACACCACGGCTCGGTTGCGTACGCCGGATGCGTGATCACGCAGGGTCGACCTTGTCCAACAGCTGCGCGAGATCGGTCACGACACGGTCCGCTCCGTGCGCGCGCATCTCGTCCGCCTGTCCGACGCGGTCGACACCGACGACGCAGCCGAACCCGCCGGCTCGGCCCGCGGCCACACCCGACAAGGCGTCCTCGAACACTGCCGCCTCGCCAGGCTCGACGCCCAACAACTTTGCCGCAGCAAGGTAGGTGTCCGGCGCCGGCTTTCCCACCAGATGCTGCTTTTCGACGCTGACCCCGTCGATGCGCGTCTCAAACAGGTCCGCGATGCCCGCGACGCTGAGCACCTCAGCGCAGTTGGCGCTGGAGGACACGACGGCCGTGCGCAGGCCCGCCGCCCGCACCGCCTGCACGTAGCGGACCGAACCGGGGTAAGGCTCGACACCGTCATGGCGGATCCTGCGCAGCAGGATCGCGTTCTTGTCAGCACCGAGCCCGGTGATCGTCAGCGCACCAGCCCGGTCGTCCTCGGAACCAGTCGGCAGGTCGATACCGCGGGACCGCAGGAACGAGCGGGTGCCGTCGGCCCTGCTCTTGCCGTCGACATAGGTGTCGTAGTCAGCCACCGCGTCGAAGGCCACGAACGTTGTGGCGGTGTTCTCGGCCCGCGTCTTCAGATAGCTGTCGAACATCTCTTTCCACGCCGCCGCGTGAAGCGTCGCCGTATCAGTGAGGACACCGTCCAGATCGAACAGGCACGCGCGCGTCGCCGCGGGCAGTCCCAGCGACGCACCAGCCTGGACCGGGCCCGTAGGGAAGTCAGTCACCGCGCGCCCTGCCGCGATCCCACGACACGATGTTGCAGCGTGCTCGCACGATCCCTCAGCTTCGGTCCTGCGCAGGCCACATCGGATCCATCGCAAGACCCGAGGGATAGATGTAACCCGGTCCCCAGTATGGCGTGTACCCGTAATGGCTGTAGATGCTGGCGTGATGCGGCCGGTCGTCGACGAGGTCCGGGTCGTAACCGGGCGCCGAAGCGACCCGCTCCCCAGACTGGTCGATGACAACCTCGTCCTCAGTGATCTTGGTGATCGCGTCGACGGGAATCAGGGTTGTCTTCTCGCCGAAGCCGAGGAACCCGCCGTGTTCGACCAGCAAAAAGCGAACCTTCTTCTCTCGGTCGTCGACGAGAAGGTCGGCCACTGTGCCGATGCCGTCGCCGTCTTTGTCCTTCACCTCGCGGCCGCGGACATCGTTTGCTGATCCATCGACCGTCTTGCCGCGGTCGCCCAGCGCGTAGAGGGTGTCTTTTTTGTTGCTTGTCATCGAAATTCGTCTCCTCGAGCAGTACTGCGGAGCTCTTCTTCGGACCGCGCAGATCGATCCGGACGCGAGTTTCAAGAATCGCCACCGCAGTGCGGTGAGGACGTCCGCAGGG
>NZ_JBDTKA010000042.1:0-39426 GCF_039935575.1 Lapillicoccus sp. | reverse complement strand
CCAGGTCGAGCGTCGAGGTGTCGACCGTCACCACGCCGTCGGCGGCCGTGATGAACTGCGAGACGGTCGAGTCCTCACGGTCCCGCCGCACGATCTGGTCGCGGGTCGCTTCGACGCTCTGCTCATCGGCCTGACCGTGCAGCTCCGCAGCGCGCCGCGCCAACCGGGCGGCCTCGTCGGCCGTCAGCAGCACCCGCACATCGGCGTCGGGAGCGACGACGGTCGTGATGTCGCGGCCTTCCGCGACGCAGCCGCCGGTGCGCTCCGACGCCTCGGCGATGAGCGCGCGCTGGCGCAGCCGCATGCTGGCGCGGACGTCGAGGTTCGTGGCCACCATCGAAACCACGGACGAGATGGCCGTCTCGCGGATCGGACCGGTCACGTCGTGCCCGCCGACCTTGACCCACGGCATACCGGGGTCGAGGCCGACCTCGATCCGGGCCTCCTGCACGGCCTGAGCGACCGCCGGTCGGTCGGTGAGGTCGAGCCCGAGGTGCAGACACCACCAGGTGGCGGCGCGGTACATCGCGCCGGTGTCGAGGTACCCGACGCCGAGCTGTGTTGCCACGGCCCGCGCGACCGACGACTTGCCGGATCCGGAAGGTCCGTCGATGGCGACGACGAGATCATGTTCGTTTGCGGCGGGTGGCACGGTCATCGCGTCACACCTTAGTCAGTCGTGCACGCGCCAGCCGCGCTCGTCGAGCGCCTGGAGCAGGCGCTCGACCGATCCGGGAACTACCGACACCTCGGCGAGCCCGAACGGCTGCCCGAGTCCGTGCTCGAGGTGTAGGTCCTCGAGGTTGACCCCCGCGTCCCCCATGTCCGTCAGCAGGTTTCCGAGGGCGCCGGGGGTGTCCGGCACCATGACCACGACGGTCGCGTATGCCGTGCGCGCGGCGCCGTGCTTGCCCGGGATCCGGGACTGGCCGGCATTGCCGTTGCCGACGGTTCGGTTGACGACCTCGAGGGCGCCTCGTCCGTCGCCCGTCTCGAGGGCGTTGAGCGCCTCGATCACTTCGTCGAGGTCAGTTCTCAGCTCCGTCAACACTTCTCGGACGGCGGTCGCGTTGGCGGCGAGGATCTGGGTCCAGAGGTGGGGGTCACTCGCGGCGATCCGGGTGACGTCGCGAAGACCCTGCCCAGCCAGAGCCACCGCGGGGTCGGGCACGTCCCGGAGGCGACCGGCGACCAGGCTCGCAGCCAGTTGCGGGACGTGGGAGACCACGGCAACGGCGGCGTCGTGCTCGCGGGCGCCCATCACACTGACCGCGCTGCCGACCGCTATCGCGACCTGGCGGACCAGCTCGACCGCCTCGGGTCGGCTCACCGCGGTGGGGACCACCACCCAGGCACGCCCCTCGAACAGGTCGCCTCTCGCGGCGCCGGCACCAGATCGTTCCCGACCGGCCATCGGGTGTGAGCCGACATAACGAGCCAGGTCCCCACCCGCCGAGGCGACGGCATCGGCAATCGCGCCCTTGACGGAGGCGACGTCCGTGACCACGGCGTCCGGCCACCGTGACAACGACTCGACGACGACCTGCGCTGCGACGTCGGGTGGCGCGGCGACCACGACGAGCTCGGGGACCTCGGCGGCTTCATCGGCCACCTCCCCGGCGCCGAGGTCACGCGCCAGCCGGGCAGCCGTTGGCGACGGGTCAGACAAGGTGACGTTGAAACCCTTGCGGGACAGCGCAATTCCCAGGCTCGCTCCGATGAGCCCGGTTCCGACCACGCGGACGGTGACGGGGTGGGTGGCCATTCGAGTCACAACCCGGCGGCAGAGTAGAGCCGCCCGACCTCGTCCTGGGTGAGTCGACGGGTCCGTCCCGACTTGAGGTCGCCGAGGCGGATGGGCCCGACCTGCACCCGGACCAGGCTCTCGACGGGGTGGCCCACGGCGTCGAGCATCCGGCGTACGACGTGCTTGCGTCCCTCGTGCAGCACCACCTCGACGAGGGCTTTGCCCGGTTGGGAGTCGACGACCTTGAAGGAGTCCACGGAGACGGGGCCGTCGTCGAGGTCGACACCCTCGCGCAACCGCTTGCCCAGGTCGCGAGGGACCGGCCCGGGGATACGGGCAATGTAGGTCTTCGGGACCCCGTAGGCCGGGTGCTGCAGCCGGTGGGCCAGGTCGCCATCGTTGGTGAGCAGCAGCAGACCCTCGGTGTCGGAGTCAAGCCGGCCGACGTGGAACAGCCGCTCGGGACGGTTGCCGACATAGTCGGCCAGCGACACGCGACCGAGGTCGTCGTTCATCGTCGACACCACACCGAGGGGCTTGTTGAAGGCCAGGTAGACCCGTGACTCGTCCAGCTGGACGCGCACCCCGTCGACGTGCACTTTCTGCCGGTTCGGGTCGATCCGGACGCCGAGCTCGGTGACGACATGGCCGTCGACCTCGACCCGGCCTGCGCTGATGAGGTTCTCACAGGTACGCCGGCTGCCGACTCCGGCGGCGGCGAGCAGCTTCTGCAGGCGTACGCCGTCGGGGTCGTGGACGTCGACCTGCGGCTCGGGCTTGCGCGCGGGGAGCCTGGTCGGCTGGCTGCTCTTCGTCGACCCCGCAAACCGAGGCCCAGAGCCCTTCACCGGCTTGCCCGGACCAGAACCCTTGGCCGGTCCGCGACCCGTAGGAGTGCGCTTGGGCCGCCCCGCGTCGCTGCGGCCACCCTGGTCCCGGCTCACGACCGGCCCCGTTCGGCGAGCTCGTCGAGGGCGTCGACCTCGGGCAGGAACGGTGCGAGAGCAGGAAGCTCGTCGAGCGAGCGCAGCCCCATCCGTTGCAGGAAGTAGGCGGTGGTGCCGTAGAGGATCGCGCCACCCTCGCCCTGCTCGTCATCTTCGGCGATCAGTCCGCGGGTGAGCAGGGTCCGCACGACGCCGTCGACGTTGACGCCGCGGACGGCGCCGATCCGTGCACGCGACACCGGCTGGCGGTAGGCGATCACCGCGAGGGTCTCGAGGGAGGCCTGGGTCAGCCGGGCCTGTTGCCCGTCGAGCAGGAACTTCTCTACCACGGGGGCGTAGTCCGACCGGCTGTAGACCCGCCACCCACCACCGACCTCGCGCAGGGTGAAGCCCCGCTGCTGCGCGGCGTACTCCTGCTCCAGCTCCTCGAGGTGGGCGGTGACGTCGTCCAGCGGCAGCTCGAGGGCCGAGGCGATGGCAATCGCCGGGATCGGCTCGTCCACGACCATGAGCACGGCCTCGATCGCCGAACGTGCACCGCCGGGAAACGCCTGGATGTCGAACGCGACCTGGTCTGTCTCGACCTGTTCCGCATCGAGGTCGGTCAGGTCGTCCCTCGCCGCGGCCTCCGGTGGGCTGACGTCACTCATGGTCGTCGTCACGGTCTGGTTCCTCGCCCTCGAAGCTGCCTGTGTCCTGGTCGACGTCTGTGTCCTCGTCGAACTCCGCGCTCACGCCGACCTCGCCGACGTCACCTCCGACCCATCGCACCGTGAGTACCCCCAGCGACTCGGCCTGCTCCATGACGATCACACCTTCCTTGAACAGCTCGAGCACCGCCAGGAACCGCACCACGATGACAATCGGGCTCTCGGCGTCCTGCACGAGGTCGCGGAACGAGCACGTCCGTTGCGCACGCAGCCGGGACACCAGCACGGCGGCCTGCTCCCGGACGTTCACCTGCGGTTCGTGCAGGTGGTCCAGTCCCACGCTCGGCGGAATCTTGGGCACCAGGGCGCGAGCGGCGACCATGGCCAGCTGTTCAGGGGTGACCGCCATGACCAGCTCGGGCAGCAGCACGGCGAACCGCGGCTCCAGCCCGGCCTGCCGCGGTGTCATCCGTCCCGCTGTCGTGATCCGCTCGCCGAAGGCTCGGGCGATGTCCTTGAACGCGCGGTACTGCAGCAGCCGTGCGAAGAGCAGGTCGCGAGCCTCGATGAGGGCGAAGTCGTCCTCGTCCTGCGGACCGGTCTGGGGCAGCAGCCGCGAGGCCTTGAGGTCGAGCAGCGTCGCGGCGACCAGGAGGAACTCGGAGGCCTGGCTGAGATCCCACTCGGTGTCGGCGCTCTGGGCGGCCCTGATGTGGGCGATGAACTCGTCGGTGACCTGGGCGAGCGCGATCTCCGTGATGTCCAGTCGGTGCTTGGAAATCAACCCGAGCAGCAGGTCGAACGGCCCCTCGAAGTTGTCCAGGTGCACCTCGAACGGCGTCGGCGCGCTGCGGCGCGTCAGCACCCCGCCGGGGGTGACCACGTCACCGGGCGTTGTGGCCGGCGACGTCCCGGTCATACGTCAGGCCGCCCCGCCGCGCGCGATGAGCTCGCGGGCCAGCTGCCGGTATGCCGCGGCAGAGCCGTGCGCGCTGGCATACGTGGTGATGGGCTCGGCTGCCAGCGACGCGTCCGGGAACTTCACGGTGCGGCTGATGACGGTGTGGAACACCTGGTCCCCGAAGTGGTCGACGACCGAGCGAACGACCTCGCGGCAGTGCAGCGTCCGGCTGTCGAACATCGTCGCGAGGATGCCGTCGACGCGCAGCCGGGGGTTGAGGCGGTCGGTGATCTTGTCGATCGTCTCCACGAGCAGGGCGACTCCGCGCATGGCGAAGAACTCGCACTCGAGCGGGATGACGACTCCGTGGGCGGCGGTCAAGGCGTTGACGGTGAGCAGCCCCAGGGACGGCTGGCAGTCGATGAGGATGACGTCGTAGTCGTCGAGGACCGGTCGCAACGCTCGCGCGAGGATCTGCTCACGGGCGACCTCCCCGACGAGCTGGACCTCGGCCGCGGCCAGGTCGATGTTGGCGGGGACCAGGTCCAGGTTCGCGGTTCTCGTGTGCTGGATGATGCCGCGGATGTCGTGACCGCGTTCGACCAGCAGGTTGTAGATCGTCACGTCGAGCTCGTTGGTGCGGATGCCGAGACCCACCGACAGGGCGCCCTGCGGGTCGAAGTCGACGAGCAGCACCCGTCGCCCGACCTCGGCGAGCGCCGCGCCGAGGTTGATGGTGGTCGTCGTCTTGCCGACGCCGCCCTTCTGGTTGCACATGGCGATGACGCGAGCCGGCCCGTGCGAGGTCAGCGGCTGCGGCTCGGGGAACTCCGGCATCGGCCGGCCGGTGGGCCCGAGGGCGCCGGCCAGGGCGCGTTCCGTGCCGGGGAGGGGGTCCTCGTGTGGGCGAGCCTCACCCGGGGCGGGTCCACGAGGGTGCGGGTTCACCTCTGCGGTCACAGGTGTCTCTCCCGAGGTGGCGATGGGGTCTCAGCCTGGCCGGCAGGTTCTGGCGCAGTCGGCCGGTGGTCAGCTCTCGCTGATCACCCGGGGACCCTATCAGCGGGCCCGAGGATGGGCCCCGGCATACACCTCACGCAGTCGCTGCACGCTGACGAGGGTGTAGATCTGCGTCGTGGTCACCGATGCGTGTCCGAGGAGCTCCTGCACCACCCGCACGTCCGCCCCACCGTCGAGCAGGTGAGTCGCGAACGAGTGGCGCAGCGTGTGCGGCGAGAGGTGGCCTCCGAGGCCGGCCCGGGCGGCCGCGGACTGGAGCGCCGCCCAGGCGGCCTGACGCGACAACCGGCCGCCACGCGTACCGAGGAAGAGCGCCGGGGTCCCTCTGCCTCCCACCGCGAGAACGGGTCGGGCCCGGACCAGGTATGCCGACACGGCCTCGCGCGCGTAGCTGCCGACGGGGACCTGGCGTTCCTTGTCTCCCTTGCCGAACAACCTGACCTCGGCGTGCTCCGCGTCGAGGTCGATGTCGTCGACGTCGAGCCCGACCGCTTCCGAGATGCGGGCTCCGACGCCGTAGAGGACCTCGAAGAGCGCCCGGTCGCGCAGGGCGACGGGGGTGTCCCCGACGGAGGCGGCGTCGAGGAGGCGGACGACGCTCTCGACGGGGATCGCCTTGGGAAGGCGGCTCGGTGGCTTCGGTGGTGCCACCTCACCCGCCGGGTCCGCGGTCACGTCGCCCTCCAGCACGAGGAACCGGTGGAACCCGCGCACCGCGACCAGGGTGCGGGCCGCCGACGAGGCTGCCAGCGGTGGACGGTCGGCAGCGCCCTCGCGGAGCGCGGCCAGGAAGTCGGTGACGTCCGACTCTCGCACGCCGGCCGCGTCGTCGATGCCGCGGACGGCCAGGAACTCGCGGTATCGGGACAGGTCCCGCCGATAGGACGTGACGGTGTTGGTCGCCGACCCACGTTCGACCCTGAGGTGGTCCAGCCACCCGGTGATGCTGCGGTCGATCGGCGTGCCGGGCTGGGCCTGGTGGTCGTCGCTCAGTGCAGCGCGTCCTCGAGCGTGACGGCGGTCATGCCGTGGGCGGCGGCGACGGGAGCATAGGTGACGCCGCCGTCCCAGGTGTTCAGACCGAGGGCGAGGGCGCGGTCGGCGCGCAACGCGTCGCGCCAACCCAGGTTCGCGAGCTCGACGGCATACGGGAGGGTGACGTTGGTCAACGCGTAGGTGCTCGTATGCGGGACCGCACCGGGCATGTTGGCCACGCAGTAGAAGACCGATCCGTGCACGGGGTAGGTCGGGTCGGCGTGCGTCGTCGGCCGCGAGTCCTCGAAGCAGCCGCCCTGGTCGATCGAGATGTCGACGAGCACCGAACCGGTCTTCATCCGCGAGACCTGCTCGTTGGTGACCAGGGTGGGCGCCTTGGCCCCGGCGACCAGGACCGCACCGATGACCAGGTCGGCGTCGATGATCGCGCGTTCGACCTCGTACGCGTTCGACGCGACGGTCTGGCAGTGGCCCTGGTAGATCGCGTCGGCGTGACGCAGCTTGGAGATGTCGCGGTCGAGTAGCAGAACCTCGGCCTGCATGCCGAGCGCGATGGCGGCGGCGTTCATGCCGGACACCCCGGCACCGATGACGACGACCTTGGCGGCATATACACCGGACACCCCGCCCATGAGCACCCCGCGGCCGCCCTGGGCGCGCATCAGGGTGTGGGCGCCCACCTGCGGAGCCAGCCGGCCGGCAACCTCCGACATGGGCGCCAGCAGCGGCAGGGAGTGGTCGGGCAGCTCGACCGTCTCGTAGGCGATGCCCGTCACCTTGCGACGGCACAGCTCCTCGGTCAGGCGGCGGTCGGCGGCCAGGTGCAGATAGGTGAAGAGCGTCTGCCCTGCACGCATCCGGTGGTACTCCTGCGCCACCGGCTCCTTGACCTTGAGGACCAGCTCGCCCTCGCCCCAGACCTCGTCGGCGGTCGGGAGGATCTTGGCCCCAGCGGCGACATAGTCATCGTCACCGATCGAGGACCCCACCCCCGCGTCGTGCTCGACCAGGACGTCGTGACCGTGTCTGACCAGCTCGTGTACGCCGGACGGGGTGATAGCCACCCGGAACTCGTTGTTCTTGACCTCACGCGGGATAGCGACCTTCATCTCGCGACTCTAGACCGGTCGCGGTGTCCCCACGCGAGAAGCCGGCAGCCTACGGTGGGCTTCGCCAGCGCGACGAGGAGCACCCATGAAGCTGTATGCCGACCTGCCCGGCCGCCGTACGACCCAGATCCTGTCCGACGTGTTCATGCTCTGCTGGGTCGGAGTCTGGGTCTGGGCCGGCCACGCCGTCGGTGATGCGATCCGGACGTTGCGCGGTCCGACCGAAAGCCTCACCTCCGCGGGGAACTCCCTCCAGGAGAACATGTCCGGTGCGGCAGTCTCGGTGGGCGGGGTCCCACTTGTCGGGGACGCGCTGAGCGCGCCGTTCACCGCGGTGGCGGGCGCGGGGCAGCGGCTGGCCGGAGTCGGTGCGTCGTTGGGGGCCACCGTCGAGTCGGTCGCGCATGGCACCAGCATTGTGGTCGCCGTTGTGCCGATTGTGTTCGTCCTGGTGATCTGGCTCTTCTTCCGGGTCCGCTTCGTCCGCCGGGCAACGGCGGTGGCGCGGATGCTACAGCTGCCGGGCGCGATCGACCTGCTCGCGCTGCGGGCGTTGACCCGGCAGCCGCTGCGCCGGTTGGCGAGCGTCGGACCCGACCCGGCCGGGCGGTTCAGGACGGGTGACCCGGAGATGGTGATGCGACTCGCCGACCTGGAGCTGAGTTCGACCGGTCTGATGCTGCGCGGTCCGAGATCACGAGATCAGGCCGCGGTCGGCGGCCCCGCAACCTGAGGTCGCGTCTCAGGAAGTGCGGATCACGGCCGGGTGCAGGTCCTGCGGCGGGCACTCCCATCGGAGAGCGTCGGCGTCCAGCTGGTCTCCGGAGCGGATGTCCTTGACCTGGTCGGCCCTCGTCTCCCGGTTCGCACCGGGGAACCAGACGTAAGGGATCCCCCGGCGCTCGGCATACCGGATCTGTCTGCCGAACCGGTCCGCCTTGGGCGCCACCTCGCACGGGATGCCGCGCGAGCGGAGGGTGCCGGCGACGTCGGTAGACCGGGCCCTGTCCTGCTCGTCGTTGACAGCGACGAGCACGGCCGACGGCGTCGACCGGGAGGCGCTGAGCAGACCTTTGCCGAGCAGCAGCCCGAGGATTCGGGAGACGCCGATCGAGATCCCGACCCCCGGATAGGTCCTGCGCCCGTCGGAGGCGAGTGCGTCGTAGCGGCCGCCGGAGCAGAACGAGCCCCACGACTCGTACCCGACGAGCTGTGTCTCGTAGACCGTGCCGGTGTAGTAGTCGAGCCCTCGGGCGACCCGCAGGTCGGCGACGATGCGCCCGGGGGCATACGCCATGCCGGCGCGCACGACGTCGGCCAGGGCGAGCAGGCCCTCGTCGAGCGTGGGGTGCTCGACGCCGAGCCCGCGGACCCGGTCGACGAACGAGAGGTCGTCCGTCCGGATCGCCGCCAGGGCCAGGCAGCGCTCGGCCTGCTCCGCGCTCGCCCCGGCCTCGACGAGCATCGACGTGACCGTGGCTGGGCCGACCTTGTCGAGCTTGTCGACGATACGTAGCGTCTCGGTCAACCCGACCGCCGTGTCGAGGCCGATCGCCCGATAGAACCCCTCGGGTATTTTGCGGTTGTTGACCTGGATGACGAACTCGCCCACCGGGAATCGGCTGAACACGTCGGCGACGACCAACGGCATCTCCGCCTCGAAATGACCGGCGAGCTCGCCGACGTCGACGACGTCGATGTCGGCCTGGGTGAACTCGCGGTAACGCCCCTCCTGGGGACGCTCGCCCCGCCACGCCTTCTGGATCTGATAGCGACGGAACGGAAAGGAGAGGCGCCCGGCGTTCTCCAGCACGTAACGCGCGAACGGGACCGTCAGGTCGAAGTGCAGCCCCCAGCGGGCTTCCTCGTCGCCGTCACCGCCGGCCAACCGCGAGACGGCGTAGATCTCCTTGTCGGCGTCCTCGCCCTGGCGGCTGAGGCGGTCGACCGGCTCGATCGACCGCGTCTCGACCGAGGAGAACCCGTGCAGCTCGAACGTCTCGCGGATCACGTCGAGGAAGCGCTGCTCCACGATCCGGTCAGCGGGCAGGTACTCCGGGAACCCGCTGATCGGGGTGACCCGGTCGGCTCGTGGGGTCGTGGTCACGCTTTCAATCCTTGCAGGTAGGGGTTGGTCGTCCGCTCGCGCCCGATGGTCGTCTGCGGACCGTGGCCGGGGAGCACGAGGACGTCGTCCGGCATGGGGAGGACCACCTCGCGCAGTGACCGCTCCATCGCGGCCGGGTCGCCACCGGCGAGGTCGGACCGCCCGATCGACCCGGCGAACAGCACATCGCCGCTCAGGCAGGTGGCGCTCAGACCTGAACCGTCGCCCAGCTGGTCGGGGAGGCGGGGGATCGTGAACATCACTGACCCTTCCGTATGCCCGGGCGCGTGAGCGATCGCCACGTCCAGACCCGCGAGCTGCAGGTGTTCGCCGCCGATGACCGTGACGACGCGCTCGGGCTCGCGCCAGGTGGCGCGTCGCCCGAACTGCGACTCGAGCATCTCGACGAGGCCGTCGTCCAGCATCGCGATGGGGTCGACGAGGCGGTAGCGGTCGTCCTGGTGGATGTATGCCGGGTTTGCCGGTACGCCCGCGGCGGTGTCGCCTCCACAGACCGGAGTGACGGCATACACGTGGTCGAGGTGTCCGTGGGTGAGCAGGACCGCCGTCGGTCGGAGCCGGTGCTCGCGGCATACCTCCGCCACCTGGTCCTCGACGCCGATGCCCGGGTCGACGACGACGCAGTCCTCTCCAGGACCGGTGGCGAGCACGTAGCAGTTTGTCCCGAACGCCGCGGCGGGGAACCCGATGGTCAGCACGGCTGGAGCCTAACTTCCGGTCCAACTGTCACGCAGTCGTGACCCACCTCGCACCTGGTCGCCTGAAGGGTTGCCTAGACTGACCCATCGTCCCGGGCTGGTAGGCCGGGGGCGAGGTGACGATGTGACGATGTCGGCGGCCGACGAGGTCCGGTTCGGCGGGAGGTGCTGTTGACCAAGGACCAGGACCGCGCCCGGGAGCGTCGGCGGTGGGAGAAGCGCGAGCGGAAGCTCGCAGAGAGAAGGGCTCAGTCCGTGCGTGACAAGCAGGCCATCCTGGCTGTCGTCGGTGTGCTGGTGGTGGTGTTCGGGTTCGTGTGGCTGGCCAACGTCCTGAGCAACCGCACGGACACCCCCGCTACGCCGGACACCTCGGCCACGACCCAGCCCACCTCGGACGCGACGACCAGCGCTCCCCCCACGGTGGCGCCCACCCTGGCAGCGGGATGCTCCGCGGTCCCCGCGATCCCGACGGCCCAGCCCACCGTGAGCGGCCAGCCTGATCTCGCGGCTGCCAAGGGCAAGTCCTTCGTTGCCACCATGAAGACCACCTGCGGGGATCTCACCATCGCCCTCGACGGCACCGCGGCACCCGCTGCCGTATCCTCGTTCAACCTCCTGGCCAAGGACAACTACTGGGTGGATACCAAGTGCCACCGCCTGGTTACCCAAGGGATCTTCGTGCTCCAATGCGGCGACCCGACCGGCACGGGCAGCGGTCCTGGCCCTGGATACCACTTCGGTGTCGAGAACGTTCCCAGCAACGACGTCTACCCGCGTGGCAGTCTCGCGATGGCTCGCAAGCAGGGCGACCCCAACAGCAACGGCGACCAGTTCTTCATCGTCTACAAGGACACGACGCTGCCCAAGTCCGCAGACGGCAGCGGGTACACGCTGTTCGGGACGGTGACCTCCGGCATGGACATCGTCGACAAGATCGCCGCAGCCGGCGTGAACTCCGGCGACCAGACGTCACCGTTGGCACCGATCAGTATCCTCGGCGTGTCTGTCCAGCCGAAGGCGTGACGCGAGCGTGAGCGACGACCAAAGCACAGACGTGACGGAGCCCGACCCCGCCATCGAACCGGTGACGGTGCCCGACCACAACATCGAGCCGGTGACGGTGCCCGACCCCGCTATCGAGCCGGTGACCGAGCCTGCGCCCACCCCCCCGCCGGCATCAAGCCCGGCTGTCCCCACACCGGCGATGTTCGCGCGGCGGCACGGCACACCGGACCGCACCGCCGCATACGGGCGGGTCGCCGACGACGGTGTCGTCTACGTCACGACTCCCGATGGCGAACGGGCCGTGGGCTCCTACCCCGGTGCCTCACCGGCCGGGGCGCTCGCCTACTTCGGCCGCAAGTACGACGAGCTGGTTGCCGCGGCGGACCTGCTCCACCAGCGGGTCACGCAGACCGACATCTCCGCCAAGGACGCCGAGGAGGGCCTCGTCCGGCTGCGCGAGCAGACGACCAAACCCAACGCGGTCGGCGACCTAGCGGCCCTCGAGGTCCGGGTCGCCGAGATCGAAGCGGTCGTCGTGACGCGGCGGGCCGCCGATGCCGCTTCGCGCGCGGCTGCCCGCGAGGAGGGACGTGCACACCGCGAGGCGCTCGTCACCGAGGCGGAGACGATCGCGGCACAGCCCGAGAGCTCGATCCAGTGGAAGAGCAGCGGCACGCGGATGCGTGAGCTGCTCGACGAGTGGAAGGCTCACCAGCGGAGCGGCCCCCGGTTGGACCGCGGCGGCGAGTCTGCTCTCTGGCAACGGTTCTCGGCAGCCCGCAACGGGTTCGACCGGGCCCGACGAGTCCATTTCGCCCAGCTCGACACGGAACAGTCGTCGGCCAAGGTCGCCAAGGAGCGCCTCGTCGAGGAGGCGGAGCGGTTGTCGACGAGCAAGGACTGGGCCCCGACGGCGAGTGCGTTCAAGAAGCTCATGGACCAGTGGCGAACGGCTGGGCGCGCCGGACGCTCCGACGACGATGCCCTGTGGGGCCGCTTCAAGGCGGCCCAAGATGGGTTCTTCGCAGCCAAGGACGCGGTCGTCGCCAAGGAGGAGGAGTCCTTCCGCGGCAACCTCGAGGTCAAGGAGCGGCTGCTCCGCGAGACGGACGGGATCCTGCCCGTCAAGGACCTCGAGCGGGCCAAGGCATCGCTGCGGAGCATCCAGGACCGGTGGGACAAGGCCGGCAAGGTCCCACGCGCCGATCTGGAGCGCACCGAGAAGTCCCTTCGTCGTGTCGAGCAGGCCGTGCGCGACTCCGAGGACCGTCGCTGGTCGTCGGCGAACCCCGAGGCGGCGGCGCGGGCCCAGAGCCTGGCCGACCAGCTCGAGATCGCGGTCGCAGGGTTGAGGCGAGACCTGGCCAAGGCCGAGGCGTCGGGCGACACACGGAAGATCGCCCAGGCCACCGAGGCGCTGGAGGCGCGCGAAAAGTGGCTCGCGCAGGCGAAGGCTGGGCTGGCCGAGTTCGGCTAGACGTCTGAACCCCGACGTCGCTCCCGGCGCTGCGTCCGACGAAGTGGCGGCCAGGGCGACCGAAACGTCGGACGCAACCCGGCGACGAACCAGCGTCAGTCCTCGGCTGCGGTATGCACCTTGCCGCCGGTGATCCGGTAGACGTCGAACACCCCGTCGATCCTGCGCACGGCCCGGATCACATGGTCGAGGTGGCTGGGGTCACCCATCTCGAAGGTAAACCGGGACAGGGCGACTCGGTCGCGAGACGTCTGGACCGACGCCGACAGGATGTTGACATGTTGGTCGGACAACACCCGGGTGACGTCGCTCAGCAGCCGGTTGCGGTCCAGCGCCTCGACCTGCAGCTGGACGAGGAAGACGCTCGACGCGGAGGGCGCCCACTCGACGTCGATGACCCGATCCTGTTGTCGCAGCAACGAGTCCGCGTTGGTGCAGTCCCGGCGGTGCACCGACACACCGTTGCCGCGCGTGACGAAACCCATGATCGGGTCGCCCGGCACCGGCGTACAACACTTGGCGAGCTTGATCAGCACGTCGTCGGCCCCGACGACGATGACCCCGGGGTCGCCCGCCCGCCGGCTGCGAGATCGGTTGGGAACCACCGCTTCCGCGAGGTCCTCGCTGGCACCCTCCTCGCCGCCGAACGACGCGACGAGCCGGTTGACCACGTGGACCGCGGACACGTGTCCTTCGCCGACCGCGGCATAGAGGCCGTCGATGTCGGTGTAGCGCAGCTCCGAGGCCACCCCGGCGAGGCTCTCGACGCTCATCAGCCGCTGCAGGGGCAGCTTCTGCTGGCGCATCGCCCGGGCGAGGGAGTCCTTGCCGCGGTCGATCGCCTCCTCGCGCCGCTCCTTGGAGAACCACTGCCGGATCTTGTTGCGCGCCCTGGCGCTCTTGACGAACCCCAGCCAGTCGCGCGACGGACCCGCGCCGTCGGCCTTGGAGGTGAGCACCTCGACGACGTCGCCGTTCTCGAGCACCGACTCCAGCGGGACCAGCCGGCCGTTGACCCGCCCGCCGATCGTGTGGTGCCCGACCTCGGTGTGCACGGCGTAGGCGAAGTCCACCGGCGTCGCGCCGGCCGGCAGCGAGACGACCTCGCCCTTGGGCGTGAAGACGTAGACCTCGCCGGCGTTCATCTCGAACCGCAGCGAGTCGAGGAACTCCCCCGGGTCCTCGGTCTCGCGCTGCCAGTCGAGCAGCTGGCGCAACCACACCATGTCGCCGGAACCGACGTCGCCCGGTTGCTCCGCGGGGGCCGGCTTGGCGTCCTCCTTGTACTTCCAGTGCGCCGCGACGCCGTACTCCGCCCGGCGGTGCATCGTATGCGTGCGGATCTGGATCTCGACCGGCTTGCCCTCCGGACCGATCACCGTCGTGTGCAGCGACTGGTACATGTTGAACTTGGGCATCGCGATGTAGTCCTTGAACCGGCCGGGCACCGGGTTCCATCGCGCGTGCAACGCTCCGAGCGCTGCATAGCAGTCGCGGACCGTCTCGACCAGGACGCGCACCGCCACGAGATCGTAGATCTCGTCGAAGTCGCGGCCGCGGACGATCATCTTCTGGTAGACGGAGTAGTAGTGCTTGGGCCGCCCGGTGACCGTCGCCTTGATCTTGGCTGTGCGCAGGTCGTCGGACACCTGCGTCCGGACCTCCGTGAGGTACTCCTCGCGGGCCGGTGACCGCTCGGCCACGAGCCGGACGATCTCGTCGTAGACCTTGGGGTAGAGCGTGGCGAACGACAGGTCCTCGAGCTCCCACTTGATGGTGTTCATCCCGAGCCGGTGCGCGAGCGGCGCGTAGATCTCGAGCGTCTCGTGGGCCTTGCGCTGAGCCGACTCGCGCGAGACGTAGCGCCAGGTCCGCGCGTTGTGCAGCCGGTCGGCGAGCTTGATGACCAGCACCCGGATGTCGCGCGCCATGGCGACGACCATCTTGCGCACCGTCTCGGCCTGGGCCGCCTCGCCGTACTTCACCTTGTCGAGCTTGGTGACCCCGTCGACCAGCCCGGCGATCTCATCGCCGAAGTCGCGGCGCAGCTGGGCGAGGCTGTATGCCGTGTCCTCGACGGTGTCATGCAGCAGGGCGGCGGCCAGGGTCGCAGGGGTCATTCCGAGCTCGGCGAGGATGGTCGTCACCGCGAGTGGATGGGTGATGTAGGCGTCGCCGGACAGCCGCATCTGGCCGCGGTGATGCTCGTCCGCAACCTGGTAGGCGCGCTCGATGACGGAGCTGTCGGCCTTGGGATGGGTCGAGCGCACCGTCTGGAGGATCGGCTCGAGGACCGGGTTCGCGGGGCGGTTGCCCCCGAACCGCGCGAGGCGCGCCCGCACCCGGGCCGGGGTCGTCGTCAGTGCCGTGGCTGGCGCCGTGACCGGGCCCGTGTCGGAGCGCAGCTCCTCACTCATGCAGTGAGTCTAGTCGGGCGCGGGTGACCCCCCGGACTCGCCGGACGGGCGAGAGGCCCCCGGCGAGCGTCGGTCAGATGCTGACAATCGAGTGCAGCTCGCGGTCGGTGAGCTTGGCCCGCCCCTCGAGAAACCCGATCTCGAGCACGACGTCGATCGCCTCGACCACGGCGCCGGCACGTTCGACGAGACGGCAGGTCGCCACGACGGTGCCTCCGGTGGCGAGCACGTCGTCGAGGACCAGTGCCCGCTGCCCCGGTTGGAGCGCACCGACGTGCATCTCGAGGACCGCCTCGCCATATTCGAGGGTGTACTCCTCGCGTAGCGAGGGGCCGGGGAGCTTGCCGCCCTTGCGCACGGGCACGAACCCGACGCCCAGGTCGTATGCGACTGCGGCCCCGATGATGAACCCGCGGGCCTCGATGCCCACCACGACGTCGATCCGTCCCGCATACCGGCCGGCGATGTCGCGCACGACGGCCGCGAAGGCCGGTCCGTCGGACAGCAGCGGGGTGAAGTCCTTGAACAGCACGCCCGGCTTCGGGAAGTCAGCGACGTCACGCATCCGGGCCAGCACGAGCTCCCGGATCGGGCTGACCTCGTTCGAGCCGCTGGACGCGGCCGTCATCGCTTGGACTTGGGTGCGCGCTTCGGCTGGTTGCGCGGACCGCTGGCGGCCCACTTGTGCACCTCACGTCCGGAGGCGGTCCGGGTCGACTCGTCCTCTCCGGCACTCGCCGGGGTGACCTGGAGCTGCTCGTCGACGGCGGTCGGCACCTGCAGACCGGCACCGATGCGCACGGTCTCCTTCGTCTGCACGCGCTCGGCGGCCCGGTCGAGCTCCTTGACGGCGGGCTCGCCGCGGCGCAGGTCGACCAGCAGCGGTGTTGCGATGAAGATGGAGGAGTAGGCGCCCACCCCGATCCCGACGAACAGCGCGAGGCTGAGGTCGAGCAGGGTGCCCGGGCCGAGCAGCGTGATCCCGACCACGAGGATGGCGGCGATCGGCAGCAGCGCGACGACGGTCGTGTTGACCGAGCGGACCAGGGTCTGGTTGACGGCGAGGTTGGCCGCCTGCGTGTAGGTCATCCGCCGGTTGGAGAAGGCCTCGGCGGTGTTCTCGCGGACCTTGTCGAAGACGACGACGGTGTCGTAGAGCGAGTACCCGAGGATGGTGAGGAAACCGATCATCGAGGACGGCGTGATCTCGAACCCGAACAGGGCGTAGATGCCGACCGTGATGATGAGGTCGTGCAGGAGAGCGACGAGACCGGCTACCGCCATCTTCCAGGTCCGGAAGTAGGCCGCCATGACAAGCGCCACCAGGATGAGGAACACCACCAAGGCCTGTATCGCCTTGGTACTGACCGAGGCTCCCCACGAGGGCCCGATCAGTGACGCGCTGATGCTGTTGGCGCCCACGCCGAACGCGGTGGCCAGCGACTCCTTGGCCGCCTCGTTCTTTGCGTCGGCGGCCTCGGTCTGAACCCGGACCGTGTTGCCGCCGATCAGGGTGACGACGACGTTGCCGGGTATGCCTGCCGACCCGACCGCGGTGCGCGCCTTGTCCTCGTAACCGGCCGTGTTGGCGACCTGGGAGACCCGGAACTCGGAGCCGCCCCGGAACTCGATCCCGAAGTTGAGACCGCGCGCGAAGATGCCGACCAGGGCCAGCACGATCAACACTGCGGACACGGCATACCAGGTCTTCTGCCGGCCGATGAAGTCGATCGACCGTTTGCCGGTGTAGAGGTCGTTGCCGACCTGGGCGAAGCTGACCATGTCAGGCCTTCCCCTCGCTCATCGGCACGGTGGCCGGGGTGGAGCCGGGTTTGGCCGCCGGGGTGGGTCGGGGCGAGCCGGACGAACCCGACCCGCCGGAGACCGGACGTGGGCCCGAGAACTTGCCGCGCCCGACATACCGGACCTTGGCACCGAGACGCTCCGGGTCCAGGCCCGACCACCGGTGGCCGCCTCCGAAGAACTCCGTGTGGGCCAGGATCGCGACCACCGGGTGCGTGAACAGCACGACAACGACGAGGTCGATGAGCGTCGTCACGCCGAGGGTGAAGGCGAACCCGCGCACGTTGCTGGAGGCCAGGAAGTAAAGCACCGCAGCGGCCAGGAAGTTCACCGCGTCGGCGGCGAAGATGGTGCGTCGCGCGCGGGCCCAGCCCGCCTCGACGGCCGCCACGAGCGGCCGGCCCTCGCGGACCTCGTCACGGATGCGTTCGAAGTAGACGATGAATGAGTCGGCGGTGACACCGATCGCCACGATGACACCAGTCACCCCTGCCATGGTGAGCCGGAAGTTGTAAGACCAACCCAAGAAGGTCAGCACGCCATAGGTGAGGATGCCGGCGATGACGAGCGACGCGACGGTGACCAGCCCGAGCAGCCGGTACTGCAGCAGTGAGTAGACCACCACGAGGAGCAGGCCGATCAGGCCGGCGAGCAGACCGAGCGTGAGCTGTTCGCTTCCGAGGGTCGGGCTGATGTCTTCCTGGGTCTGCAGTGTGAAGGAGAGCGGGAGGGCGCCGAACTTCAGCTGGTTGGCCAGGGCGCGGGCCGACTCGATGGTGAAGCTTCCGGTGATGCTGGCCTGGCCGTTGGTGATCGCGGCCTGGGTGGTGGGCGCCGAGATGACCTGCTTGTCGAGGACGATCGCGAACTGGTTGCGCACGCCCTTCAGGCCCACCAGCCGGGTCGTGACCGCGCCGAACTTCTGCGCGCCGTCGCCGGTGAACTTCAGCTGCACCTCGACGATGCTCGTGGGCTGCCCGTTGCCGGAGGTCTGGTAGCCGGCCGAGGCGTCGGCGATGTCGGTGCCGTCCACCTCGACGGGACCGAGGATGTACTTGGTCTGCTTGTCCTGCGAGCACGTCACAAGAGGTTGTTTCTCGTCGTCGACGGCGGCGTTGACCGCGTTCGGCTTCGAGCAGTCGAGCGCGGTGAACTGCGCTTCGATGGCCGGGGTGACCCAGTTGGTGTCGCTGGCGTCGGTCGGTGCCACGGTGGGTGTGCTGTTCAGGCTGACGCTCGGCGTGGGCGTGCCGGTGCCACCACCGGAGGTCGTGGCCGTGCCGCCCGGCGTCGTGGCGCCGGTCGCCGGCGTGGTCTCGTCCTGCAGGAGGGCTTTCGGGACGGCGGCGTTGGCGGACGTCGCCGGGTTCGCGGTCGACGGTGAGTCGGGGGTGAAGACCGGCGGCGGGGTGGTCGCCGTCGGAGCTGTGGCGCTCGGGGTCGCGGTTCCGGTCCCGGTGGCCGTCCCGGTGCCGGTCGCGGTTCCGGTGGCCGACGGCGACGCCTGCGGTGAACCGGCGTCAGCGACGAGGACGGCGCGGAACCGCAGCTGGGACGGCTTGCGGATCGCGTCGAGCTGAGCCGCGGTGGGCTGGCCGGGAATCGAGACGACGATGTTGCGGCCGCCCTGGGTGGTGACCTCGGCCTCGGCGACGCCGTAGGAGTCGACCCGCTGGACAATGATGTCGCGCGCCTTGTCGAGCTGACCCTGGCTCACCTGCTGGTTCGGGTCGGTGAGGACCGGTTCGAGGGTCATCTCCGTGCCGCCCTCGAGGTCGAGACCGAGCTTCGGAGTCAGCTGCCCGTTGCTGAGCTGGTGAGCCGCGGCGATGCCGCCGAACAGGGCAACGATGACGACGAGCAGGGCGAGCAAGACCCGTCGAGGGGTACGCGTACGCGGGTTGAGAGCCACCAGGTCACTTCTCGGAGTCGGTGCGCGGGGCCTCGGGGCCGTCGAGCGGTCGGCCGGAGGCGTCGACCTTGGTCGCGATGGCCCGACGGTCGAACCGGATGGTGGTCCCCGGCGCGATCTCGAGGGTGGCCACCACCTCGTCAAGGGAGAGGATGCGGCCGAACAGACCGGACGTGGTGCAGATGTCGTCGCCGACGTGCAGGCTCGACTGCATGCGCGAGATGGCCTGCTGACGCCGCCGCTGGCTCCAGAACATGAAGAGCAGCAGCAGGATCAGCAACCCCGGTATCAGCAGGTTGGCCAGTCCGTCAGTGAACATGCAGCAGAATCCTTCTCTCGACCAGTGGCGCGGCGCCGCTCGGACAACGTGCCCGGAGCTGCCAGAGTGCCGACCGGTGGCCGACGTGCCCGCGAGAGTCTAGGTGAGGCGAGCACGGCATACCAAAGACTCGCCTGAATCACCGGACACGATCAGGACTCGCGCAGACCTCACGGTGGGCCCGCAGTGCGGTCAGCCGCCGAACCGCCCGGGCTCGTCGAGGGGCAGCATAGCCGCGTCGGCTCCCCCCGAAACCGCGCTGCCAGGGCCACCCACCGCCCGCGGACCAGAGCCGAGAACCAAGCCGCCCGGCGGTGGGGTGAGCCCCAGATGCTCCCAGGCCAGCGCGGTCGCTGCCCGGCCCCTCGGCGTACGGACGATGAGGCCCTCACGGACAAGGAAGGGTTCCGCGACGGTCTCCACCGTGTCGGCCTCCTCGCCCACGGCGACGGCGAGCGTGGTCAGACCGACCGGGCCTCCTCCGAAGCGGCGGCACAGTGCCTCGAGCACGGCGCGGTCGAGCCGGTCGAGGCCGAGCTCGTCGACGTCGAACAGCGCCAGGGCCACCTTGGCCGCGTCGAGGTCCACGACGCCGCGCCCGTGCACCTGTGCCCAGTCCCGCACCCGGCGCAGGAGACGGTTCGCGATGCGCGGTGTCCCGCGGGAACGGGTGGCGATCTCCTCGATGCCGGCGGTGTCCGCTTCGACGGCCAGCAGCCGGGCGCTGCGCTGCAGGATCGTGACGAGGTCGGCGGTCGCGTAGAAGTCGAGGTGCCCGGTGAACCCGAACCGGTCGAGCAGAGGCGCGGGAAGCAGTCCCGCTCGCGTCGTGGCGCCGACGACGGTGAAGGGCGACAGCTCCAACGGGATCGCCGTGGCGCCGGGGCCTTTGCCGACCACCACGTCCACCCGGAAGTCCTCCATCGCGAGGTAGAGCATCTCCTCGGCGGGACGCGCCATGCGGTGGATCTCGTCGACAAACAGCACCTCACCCTCGGCCAGCGACGACAGGATCGAAGCAAGGTCGCCCGCGTGCTGGATCGCCGGACCGGACGTCACGCGCAGGGGTTGCTCGAGCTCGGCGGCGACGATCATGGCCAGGGTGGTCTTCCCGAGGCCGGGAGGACCCGAGAGCAGCACGTGGTCCGGCGGCGTGCCCCGGCGTTTTGCCGCCTCGAGGACCAGGGCGAGCTGGTCGCGGACCCGGCCCTGACCAGGGAACTCCGACAGCCGCCTGGGGCGCAGGGCCGCCTCGATCTTGCGGTCTCCCTCGTCGGGCCGCGCGTCGACGACGCGCGCCGTCGCGTCGTAGGACAGGTCCTCCCCGAACGCGCCGGTCTCGTCGCTCATCGGCCGAGCTCCTGCAGCGCCGCCCGCAACAGGGCCGACACCTCGGCTCCCCCGGACGCCAGCGGCGCCACGGCCTCGACGGCATCGTCTGCCTGGCGCGCCGTCCAGCCCAGGCCGACCAGCGCGTCACGCACCTGCCCCTGCCAGGCCGCGGTGGCCGGTCGGCCGGTCGGTGTCGAGGCCGCTGCGGCCCCGACCATCTTGTCGCGCAGCTCGAGCACCAGCCGTTCGGCGCCCTTGCGGCCGACGCCAGGAACCTTGGTGAGTGCGACGAGATCACCGCTGGACACCGCGGCGCGGATCGCGTCCGGGCGGTGGACGGCGAGCATGGCCAACGCGAGACGCGGGCCGACGCCGGACACGGTCTGCACGGTCTCGAACACCCCACGCTCGTCCTCGTCGGTGAAGCCGTAGAGCGTCAGCGAGTCCTCTCGGACCACGAGTGACGTCGACAGGCGGGCCGGTTGCCCGGTGAGCAGCGACGCGGCGGTCAGCGGGGTCGTGTGGACCAGCATCCCGACCCCGCCCACCTCGAGGACGACGGAGTCGAGACCGGTGCGCGCGACGATGCCGCTCAGCGACGCAATCATCGCGTCGCACCACCCGCACGGGCCAGCGCTGCGTCGAGGCGCTGCTGGGCCGCCCCGCGCCAGAGGTGGCAGATCGCGAGCGCGAGAGCGTCGGCGGCGTCGGCCGGCCGGGGCGCGGTGGGCAGCCTCAGGATCCGGGTAACCATGGCGGTGACCTGGGCCTTGTCGGCCCTCCCGCTGCCGGTCACCGCGGCCTTGACCTCGGTGGGGGTGTGCAGGAACACCGGTATGCCTCGGCTCGCCGCAGCCAGCATCGCCACCGCCGACGCCTGCGCGGTGCCCATGACGCTGGCGACGTTGACATCGGCGAAGACGCGTTCGATGGCCACCGCGTCGGGTCGGTGTCGCTCGACCCACTGCTCCATCTCCATCTGGAGGGCCAGGAGTCGATGGGCGGTGTCCAGCGTGGTCGGGGTGCGGATCACGCCGACCTCGAGCATCGTGACCGGTCGTCCGACGGTCCCCTCCACGACGCCGATGCCGCAGCGCGTCAGACCGGGGTCGACGCCGAGGACCCGCATCACGGCATACCCTCCGCTCTCGATCTGACCCACGAGAGGGCCGAACACCTGTTCGGGGCCGACGCTACCTGCCCCAGCGGCCTGCCGCCGGAACCCTTGCGGCGTGTCCGCAGGTGGTGATGGTGGCGTGTCCGCAGGTGGTGATGGCGGCGTGTCCGCAGGTCAGCAGCTCAGGTGGTCAGTCGTCCTCGTCGAGCTCGGCCAGCACCTCGTCGGAGACGTCGCCGTTGGTGTAGACGTCCTGCACGTCGTCGCTGTCCTCGAGCGCGTCGATGACGCGGAACATCCGGCGCGCCCCGTCCGCGTCCAGAGGCACCTGCAGGTTGGCGACCCAGGACGCCTCGGCGGACTCGTAGTCGATGCCCGCCGCCTGCACCGCGGTCCGGATCGCGACGAAGTCGGACGGGTCGGAGACGACCTCGAAGGTCTCCCCCAGGTCGTTGACCTCCTCGGCGCCCGCGTCGAGCACAACCTCGAGCAGGTCGTCCTCGGTGAGCGTCCCCTTGGGGACCGTCACGACGCCGCGACGGTCGAACACGTAGGTGACGCTGCCAGGGTCGGCGAGGGCGCCCCCGTTGCGAGACAGCGCAGTGCGCACCTCGGCCGCCGCGCGGTTCCTGTTGTCCGTCAGGCACTCGATGAGCACCGCGACCCCGCCAGGCGCATAGCCCTCGTAGGTGATGGTCTGCCAGTCCGAGGCACCGGCCTCGGCGCCCGAGCCGCGCTTGACGGCGCGGTCGATGTTGTCGTTGGGGACTGACGTCTTCTTGGCCTTCTGCACGGCGTCGTAGAGCGTCGGGTTGCCCACGACGTCACCGCCGCCGGTGCGCGCCGCGACTTCGATGTTCTTGATCAGCTTCGCGAAGATCTTGCTCCGCTTGGCGTCCTTGGCCGCCTTCTGGTGCTTGGTGGTGGCCCATTTGGAGTGGCCGCTCATGACCCGTCCTTATCCCGCTCGACACATCTCGACGAAGAGTCCGTGGACGCGCGTGTCGCCGGTGACCTCCGGGTGGAAGGAGGTGGCGAGCAAGGCACCCTGACGAACGGCGACGATCCTACCGGCGGCGCTCCCATGCTCGACACGCGCCAGCACCGTGACGTCTTTGCCGACCTCCTCGACCCACGGCGCGCGGATGAAGACGGCGTGCAGCGGGTCGACCAGCCCGTCGAACGCGATGTCCTCCTCGAACGAGTCGACCTGCCGTCCGAACGCGTTGCGTCGCACCGTGATGTCCAGCCCCCCGAGGGTCTGCTGGTCGGCGCGCTGGTCGACGATGCGGTCGGCGAGCATGATCATCCCTGCGCACGACCCATAGACGGGCAGACCGCCGGCTATGGCGTCGCGCAGCGGGTCCAGCAGGTCGAACGCCCGCACCAGCTTGTCCATCGTCGTGGACTCCCCGCCGGGGATGACGAGCCCCTGTATGCCGGCGAGCTCGCCCGGGCGCCGGACGGTTCTGGGCTGCGCGCCCAGGGCGGTGAGGACCCGCACGTGCTCGCGCACGTCACCCTGCACCGCGAGGACGCCGACGACGAGCGGCGGTTGGGGATCATGAACTGGTGGCACGCCCGGCGACGCTACCCGCCTCGCCCGCCGGCGCCTCCATCCTGCGCCCAGGCCCACGGCCGACGACCTTCGAAACCCGGGATCCGATCAGCTAGCGTCGGGACGGTGGACCCGACATCGACGCACTCCGCTCCCCCGCTCCCTTCCCCTGTCGCCGCGCGGGCCGTCGCCCTCGATGCCGAGCACCGCGCGGCATACCGGCGAGAGGCCTTCGTCATCCCGGACGCAACGATCTACCTCGACGGGAACTCTCTCGGCGCGCTGCCCAAGGCCGTTCCCGCCGCCGTCGCGCAGGTCATCGAGCACGAGTGGGGCCAGCGGCTGATCCGTTCGTGGAACGAGGCGGACTGGTGGGGCGCCCAGACCCGCGTCGGCGACACGGTCGGCCGGCTTGTCGGAGCGGCGGCGGGCCAGGTCGTGGTCACCGACTCGACATCGGTCAACCTGTTCAAGGTGGTGGTCGGGGCCGCCCGGATGCGACCCGGCCGCCACGTCGTGCTCATCGACCCCGACTCGTTCCCGACCGACCTCTACATCACCCACTCCGCGGCGCAACTGGTCGGCGCCGAGGTCCGCCTCGTCCCACCGGCCGAGGCAGCGGCGGCGATCCGGGAGGTCGGCGAGGACCTCGCCCTCGCCTCCTACTCGTCGGTCGACTACCGCACCGGCGAGCGCTGGGACCTCGAGGCCATCACGGCGGCCTCCCACGAGGTCGGCGCACTGGCCTGCTGGGACCTGTGCCACTCGGCGGGAGCGATGGACGTCGAGCTCGACTCCGGCGGCGCAGACTTCGCGGTGGGTTGCGGCTACAAGTACCTCAACGGCGGCCCCGGAGCACCCGCCTTCCTCTACGTCGCCGCCCGACACCTGGGCGGCTTCGAGCAGCCGCTCACCGGGTGGCACGGCCACGCGCGGCCGTTCGAGATGGGACCGGCCTACCACCCGGCGCCCGGGATCACTCGCGGTCGGGTCGGGACGCCACCGCTCCTGTCACTGCTGGCGCTGGAGGCCGCGCTGACGGCATACGACGGCCTGCCCCTAGCCGATGTCCGGGGCCGGTCGCTTTCCCTGACCAGGTTCTTCGTCGAATGCCTCGACGGGCTCGGGCTCGGTGACGCCGTGGTGACTCCGCGCGACGACGCCCGGCGCGGCTCGCAGGTGGCGGTCCGGCACCCGGAGGCCTACGCCGTCGTCCAAGCCCTCATGGCGCACGGGGTCATCGGCGACTTCCGTGAACCCGACCTCGTGCGCCTCGGGTTTGCCCCGCTCTATGTCTCGCACGAGGACGCGGCGGCGGCGGCCAGCATCCTCGCGCAGGTCGTGCACCAGCAGGAGTACGCGCGCGACGAGTTCCGCGCCCGGGCGACGGTGACGTGACGTGACGTGACGTGACCACAGGCTCGCTGACCAACGCCACCGCCGCACTGCGGGCGGTTGCCCGTCGGTTGATGGCCTCCCTCGACCGCTGCTACCAGCCGCGTTCGGACAGCCGGTGCGGCTGGGGGATCTCCTCGACATTGATGCCGACCATCGCCTCGCCCAGCCCTCGGGACACCTTGGCGACCATGTCCGGGTCGTCGTAGAACGTGGTCGCCTTGACGATCGCCTCGGCACGCTGGGCGGGGTTGCCGGACTTGAAGATGCCCGAGCCGACGAACACGCCTTCGGCGCCGAGCTGCATCATCATCGCCGCGTCGGCCGGAGTGGCGATGCCACCGGCCGTGAACAGCACGACGGGGAGCTTGCCCGCACGAGCCACCTCGGCGACGAGGTCGTAGGGGGCCTGAAGCTCCTTCGCGGCGACATAGAGCTCGTCCTCGGCGAGGTTCTGCAGCCGCCGGATCTCGCCACGGATCTGCCGCATGTGCGTGGTCGCGTTCGAGACGTCACCGGTGCCGGCCTCGCCCTTGGAGCGGATCATGGCGGCACCCTCGGTGATCCGTCGGAGCGCCTCACCGAGGTTGGTGGCACCACAGACGAACGGCACGTCGAACGCCCACTTGTCGATGTGGTTGGCGTAGTCGGCCGGCGTGAGGACCTCGGACTCGTCCACGTAGTCCACGCCGAGGCTCTGCAGAACCTGCGCCTCGACGAAGTGACCGATGCGGGCCTTGGCCATCACCGGGATCGAGACGGTCGCGATGATCCCGTCGATCATGTCGGGGTCGCTCATCCGCGACACCCCACCCTGCGCGCGGATGTCGGCGGGCACCCGTTCCAGCGCCATCACCGCGACAGCGCCGGCGTCCTCGGCGATCTTGGCCTGCTCGGCGGTGACGACGTCCATGATCACACCGCCCTTGAGCATCTCGGCCATGCCGCGCTTGACGCGGGTGGTGCCGGTGCGGCTGGCCTCCGGGCTGATGCCGACGTTGGTCTCCTCGTGCGTACTCACCCCCCCATCGTAGGACGAGAGGTGGTGTGCCGGTAAGCGCCGGTCAGGGGCGCAGCCCGCTCGGCAGCTCGTCGTCGAACTCGATGGTGGCGGGAAGGTCGGCGTGGCCGGCCAACCGGAACCAGCGCACGAACGTCTTGCGCCGGATCCGCCGCACATCGACCACGGCGTCGTTGTGGAACCGTCGCGCGAGCTGGACCCGCGTCCCGGACGCCGCGACCCGCGCCAACGCCTCGTTGATCTGGTCGTCGGTGGCCCGCAGGCCCCTCAGCACCTCGGGCGGGAGGGCGAGGGCGAGGGCGTCGCTCAGGTTGGACTCGACCGACTCGCGGTCGGCGTCGCCCTCGCTCGTGCCAAGCGACTCCACAGCCGCAGCGGCCAGGATGAGCCCCGACGCGGCGTCCAGCCGGCCGGTATTGGCGAGCTCGATCGTCGACTCGGCGCGCCGGACCAGCTGAGCGTCCAGGGCCGCCGAGGTCGCCTCGACCCGGGCATGCAACCGGTCCAGCCGGGCAGCGCTGTAAGAGAGGTACCAGGCGAGGCCGACGAGCAGGACAACGAGAACCGTGACCCAGTCGAGGGGGCTCACGCGCCGCTTCCTCGGCCGGCCCGCACCAGCCGGGCCCACCGGGAGGCCCCCTCGGCGGACGGGCGCACCCGGGAGGCCCCATCGGTGATGGTCTCGTAGACCTCCATCACCTGCTTGGCCACCGTCGACCAGTCGAAGACGTCGGCCCGGCGCCGACCGATGGCAGCAATCTGCCCACGCAGCAACGGATTCTGAAGCAGCTCGACGAGCCGCTCAGCTAGCGAGGCGGGGTCCTCGTTGACGAACATCGCACCAGCCCGCCCGCCGTCGAGGACTCGGACGAAGGCCGGCAGGTCGCTGGCCAGCACCGTCGCGCCGGCACTCATCGCCTCGATGAGGATGATGCCGAAGCTCTCCCCTCCGGTGTTGGGTGCCACGTAGACGTCGACGGACGTGAGCAGCCGGGCCTTGTCTTCGTCGGTCACCGCCCCGAGGAACTCGCAGGCCGCGGCCACCTCCGCCGACATCCCCTTGCGGACCTCGTCGGGGTCACCCGGACCGGCGATGAGCACCCGGAGGCCGGGGACGGCCTGCAGCACTGCCGGCAGCGCGGCGGCGAGAACCGGCATACCTTTGCGGGGCTCCTCCATCCGTCCGAGGAACGCGATCGTCGGACGCTCCTGGGTCCCCACCCAGTCGGGTCGGGCAGGGGCAAGGGCGAACCGGTCCACGAACACACCGTTGGGGATGACCACGGCATCGCCGCCGACATGGGTGGAGACGGTTCGTCGGGCGTCCTCGGAGACGGCGATCCGGCCCGTGATCTTCTCCATGATCGGACGGATGATCGGGTTCGCGGCCTGGTAGGTGCGCGAGCGCAGGGTAGACGAGTGGAAGGTCGCGGCGATCGGGCCCTCGGCCGCCCACAGCGCAAGGACGGCCACGCTGGGGGTGAACGGCTCGTGCAGGTGCAGGACGTCGAAGTCCCCCGCCTCGAGCCAGCGCGAGACCTTGGCTGCGGCGACCGGGCCGATGTTGAGACGGGCAACCGAGCCATTGAAGGGGACAGGAACGGCTCGCCCACCGGAGACCATGTAGGGCGGCAGGTGCTTGCTGTCGCTGGCCGGCGCGAGGACGCTGACCTGGTGCCCCTGACCGAGGAACACCTCGGCGAGGTCGCGCACGTGGAACTGCACGCCGCCGGGCAGGTCGAACGAGTAAGGACAGACGATCCCGATCCTCACGACGGTGCCCCGGCCGTCCCGGTCGGAATGCTCGCGGTGGTGGAACGGTCGTCGAGGTCCTCGACGAACACCCGTTGGAGCATGTGCCAGTCCTCGGTGTGCGCCACGATGCCGGCGCCGAGATAGTCGGCACAGACCTGGGTCATCACCTGGACCTTGTCGCGGGTCGTCCCCTCACCCGGCACCGGCACCGGGGGGGAGAACGATATGTAGACCCTTTTCCCCGAGTGCATCTCGGGTGCGTCCTCGTAAGAGAGGGCGGCGGTGAACAGTGGGGCACCGGTGAGCACCGAGAGGACCGCAGGACCCTTGGCGACGCGGGCGCGGTGGCCGCACAGATCCACCTCGACCCCGTTGTGGGTGAGGTCGCGGTCGGCCACGAGTGCCACGAGGTCGCCCTGGGCGATGGCTTTCTTGAGCCCCACGAAGGGGTCCCCGGCGCCCGTCAGAGGCAGGATCGTCATCCCCAGCGACTCGCGGAACTCGAGGAAGTCCCGGAACACCTGCTCGGGTTCGAGTCGTTCGGCGACGGTCGTCACGGGTGCCAGATGCGTCGAGGACCACGCACCTGCGAGGTCCCAGTTGGCCTGGTGGCCGACGAAGATGACCACTCCGGTGCCCGCGGCGAGTGCCTCTCGCATGGGACCGTCGCCCGTCACCCTCACGGCTTCGCCCAGCTCCTGCTGGCTGCGGTCGACCAGCCGGAACGCCTCGCAGTAGTAGCGCATGTAGGACCGCAGACCCTCGCGCACCATCGCCTCGAGCTCGGCCGGGGTGAGCTCCGGACGCACCTTGGCGTAGTTCGACCGGAGCCGGTCGACACCGCCCCCTCCTCGCCGGAACGAGAGGTCTGCGATGCGGTCAAACAGCCGATATGCCGCACGAGCGGGCAGGGCGCGTACGGCCGCAAAACCCAGACGCAAGCCCCACGCCTGGGCCGTATCGGCCGGGTTCACGACGCCGACAGGTCGGTGGCGCTCGGCCCGGCCGGAGCCAGGGCCTGCCGACGGACCTCGAGCATCCGCTGCACCACGGTGACCAGGCTGGCGACGGCGAGCAGGGCCAGCACGACTGTGAGGACCACCACGGGGAGCCCGACGCCGACGAGGAACGTCGTGAGGAGCACCGCGAGAAGCCGGTCGGCCCGTTCGGCGATTCCGACGTTCGCAGTCATGCCGAGACCCTCGGCGCGTGCCTTGGCATAGCTGACGACGAACCCGAAGATCAGGCAGGCCAGCGCGAACCCGGCAGTGAGCAGGTCACCGTGGGGCCCCGCGAAGTAGAGGACCAGCGCACCGAAGATGGCGGCGTCGCCGACCCGGTCCAGGGTGGAGTCGAGATAGGCGCCCCACGGGCCGGAGCGCCCGGACATCCGCGCCATCACACCGTCGACGTTGTCCGCGAAGATGAACAGCACGATGACGAGCGTGCCGACGAGGAACTGACCGCGAGGGTAGAAGCCCAGCGCTCCTGCGCATACCCCGAGCGTGCCGATGACGGTCACCACGTCGGGGCTGAGGCCGAGGCGAAGGAAGAGCTTCGCGATCGGTGTCATGACCTTGGTCCAGGTCTCGCGTAGCAGTCGGTTGAGCATGGTGCGCGCCAGCCTACTGGCCGTCGACGCCCGGCCACGCCTCCACGAGACGGGTCCGCACGTCTTCCAGGAGCATCGGCAGCGCCTTGGTCTGCGCCACGACGGGCAGGAAGTTGGAGTCACCGCCCCACCGGGGGACGACGTGCTGGTGCAGGTGCGCGGCGACTCCCGCTCCGGCCACGTCGCCCTGGTTCATCCCGATGTTGAAACCCATCGGCTGTGACGCGGACTCGAGCGCCCGGATCGCCTGTCTGGTCAGTGCCGTGAACTCGACCGTCTCCGCGTCGTCGAGGTCGACGTAGCGCGAGACGTGCCGGTAGGGGCAGACCAGGACGTGGCCGGGGTTGTAAGGAAAGAGGTTGAGCACGACGTAACAGAGCTCGCCGCGGTGGACCACCAGGCCCTGGGCGTCGCTCTTGCCCGGTGCGGCACAGAACGGGCAGCTATCCCCCGCCTCCCGGCTGGGCTTTTCGCCCCCGACGTAGACCATCCGGTGCGGCGTCCACAGCCGCTGGAAGCCGTCGCGGACACCCACGAAGTCATCGGCGTCCTCTGCGGGCTCGTCGGGTGCGGGCATGTTCTCGATCTTATGCAGCGGCCCGACGGGTGCCGGCGAGGCTCAGTCCTTCTCGTCAGGGGACCCCAGCCGGCCTGCACTACGGCAAGGGCGACGAGATCGTCCGCGAGGGCGTCGACAAGCAGGAGATGAGCGTGCCCTGCCGGCGGACCGTGTCAGCCGCCCTGGTCTACGTCGCTCGTCGCCCCACGCTGGGTGCCGAGGGGGGGTCCCCTCAGCCTGCTGACTGGGCGAAGAGGGTGACGGCGGCCATCAGGACCGCCAGCGCACCGTAACCTGCCTTTCGTGTCCGGCCGGTCGAGGTGCGCATCGCCAGGACGGCTTGGATCGCGTAGTAGGCGGCGAATGCCCGTGAGGCGACCGCCACGATCGTGAGGGTCGGCGTGGTCGCTGCGAGCAGGATGGCGGCGCCCCCACTGACCAGATACGGCGTGGGGCCACGCATGAAGCGGGAGAGACCCCGCAGGTTGCCTTCGGCCGCGACCGTGTCCGCCACCGCCGCGCTGAACTGGCTGAGCACGGCCGACAGCACCAACGGCAGAGCGAGCCACGGCGCCACCCGGGCGGTGATGTCCAACAGTGTGACGTCGGGTCCTGCGGGGGTTCCCAGCCCCATCACCGGCGTGGCGACCGCGACGAAGCCGAGGTAGATCGACGCCGCGACCAGCTGCGCGAACCGGGAGGCCCAGACCCGGGTCTCGGCGTCGTAATGGTCACCGAGGTACTGCACCGTCTCGAACCCCTGCACCGTGATCACAATCCCACCCAGCACCAGCAGGATCTCCCCGATCCCAATGTCCGGAACCGGCGGCAAGACCAGTCCGGCGCCGAACTGCCCATGAACGTCGTGGAGCAGCAGCGTCCCACCAAGGACCGTCGTCAACACCAGGACGACACCGAGGCTGAAGCGATCCAGCAGGTTCAGCCCGGCGAACCCGCGGGTGATCCCGACTACCACGATCAGCGCGACGGCTGCGCAGGCCACCACCCGCTCCCACAGTGCGGACCCGCCCGGGTCGGAATAGTCGACGACGTACTGGGCCATGATCCGCAGGTACAACGCCACCGAGATGACATAGGCCACCACGATGACCGCGTCACCGGCCTGGTCCAGCCGGGCGTTGACCCGGTCGAGCGACCCGGACGCCTGCGCCGGTTCGACGACCCGGACACAGTGCCGCACCGACGTGCCCACCACCCAGGCCACACCGCACACCAGGGCCGCACCGAACACCGACAGCGACCCGAGCGTGCGCTCCAGTACAGGCACGATGATCAACAGGCCCGAGCCGAGGATCGACGCCAGGGGCGTGACCGAGGCCCGCACTACCCCCGACAGTCGTGGCACCGGATCACCGTGGCACAACACTCACGACCCCCGCACCGTGGTCTCGGAGCGGGCCCGTCCCGGCCCAGCCCGCGAGCCGCCCGGTACAGAGGTCGGCGTGCGTCACCGACGCGGCTCGGTTGGTATGCCTGGTGTTTACCGCGCCGTTACTGCCGTGCGGGTTCCTTAGGGGGGTCAGGTTCCTTTTCAGCCGACACGAGGGAGCTACATGTCAGCGCAGTGCGTTCAGCTGGGAGGCCAGCCCTGGAACGACCCGTCGACGTTCACGCTCGTCCCTGATCCGGACCCGTGACCTCATCCCTCGATCACGGCGAGCAGGCCGAGGGCAAGCCGTCCCGCCGCGGCGGTACCGAGGGGGCTGGACGGACCGGAGTACCTGGAGCGCAAGGCGTCGATCTCGACACCGAGGGTGCTCGGGGCCGGCCGGTCGCCACGAATGCGGATGACCGTCGCCGCGCCGAGGATGTCGCTGATCGCGCGGACGTCGGAAGCGCCCGCCGTGTCCAGGATGAGGGCGGCGGTCTCCAGGCCGACGGCCGCGGGGAAGGCGACGGACATGCCGAGGGCGGTTTCGAGCGCGGCGGCGCACCGACCCGCCGCCGCAGCGAGGTCTCCACGAGCGAGAAGCGCGCGCGCAAGGACCGCCCGGATCAGCGGCGTTTCCCGTTCGACGCCTAGCGCCGTCGCCTCCCGGTCCGCCGTGCTGCCGTACTCGCACGCCGCGTCGAGATCGCCGTCGGCAAGGGCAACACCGGCGGCCGCGGAGAGCAGGACGACGCGGGAGATCCGCTGCGTACCGGAGTGCATCGGCAGGGCCTCGGCGATGTACTCACGCGCCTGATCCAGGGCGCCGACCTGCCAGCAGATCATCGCAGCTGTCGGCATGGCCATGGCTAGCTGTTCGACAGAGGCGCGCGCGCGACAGAGGTCGATGGCGTCTTTGGCGTAGCCCGCGGCCGACGGGTCGGTCCGCTCGGCGAGCACGCTGCCGAGGCCCATCGCCACCGAGACCTGCAGGTCGGCGTCGTGCGGGGCTGCCGCCTCGATCGCGGCACGCACCGTCTCGACCGCCTCCGGCCCGCGGTCGACGTCGTCCAAGAGTCCGGCGAGGAAGATGAGTGCGCGGGCACGGTATGCGTCGTCGGCGCTCGCCAGTCGGCCGACTGCCTCCTCGAGGTCGCGCATCGCCGCGTCGGTGTCCCCGGACCAGTAGCCGAGGTAGCCCGAGGCATACGTGGCGTAGGGCGCCCACGGTCCGCTGGAGCCGCGTTGGAGGAGGCGGGACAGCCAGAAGCGTCCCTCGTCGACGTTGGTCGTGGCGAAGTACCGGTGAAGTCTGAAGGCCAGCTCCTGACAGCGGTCCAGGTCTGCGCGGCCGGCGAGCGCGGCGCCGAGCAAGGAGCGCACGGAGGCGAGGACGTCGGTGATCTCGTCGCGGAAGGCTCCCGGGGCGGCCCGGGCATCGTCAGGCAGCCGGGACCGCACTGCGTCGGCGAGACGCCCGTATGCCGCTGGCTCCTCGCCGGCGTCACGGAGCAGCTGAGCTGCGAACTGGTGCAGGTCGTCGTCTTGTCGGTAGCGCCAACGCGCCCCTGTGCGGTCGACCGACATCAGCCCACGGGCCGTGAGCTCCCGGAGCACTCGTACGACGCGTACAGCGGCGATCCGTTCGTCCGAAGTGACCTCACGCAGCAGGGCCAGGCTGACCGGTCCTTCCAGGACGGCGGCCCGGCGAAACACCGTCTGCTCGTCGTCGTCGAGTAGCTCGTAGGTGCTTCGCGTCACCGACCGCAGGGTGTCGCCGACGCTTGGGCCGCGCTCCTGCAGGTGGTCGAGGAGGTCGCCGGGCGGCATGGCGGTGAGCTGGGCTGCGACCAGCTCGAGGGCGAGCGGCAGGCCGTCACAGCGGCGACACAAAGCGGCGACGTCTTGCGCGTTCGTCGCGTCGACTGACAGCTCGCCCCCGGCTTCGCGTACGCGGTCGGTCAACAGCCGGACCTGGCTGTTGAGGCGAAGGTCGTCCACCCCGACCACGGGCGTCATCGGCTGCACCGTCAGGACGTGCTCGCCGTCTATGGAGAGCGGCCAGCGGCTCGTCACCACGACCGTCAGCGAAGGTGCGTGTGTGTGCAAGGTGTTCACGAGGGAGGCGACGCCGTCGGTGACGGCCTCGCAGCCGTCCAAGACGAGAAGGAGCGGGCCGAGCGGACCCAGGTAGCCGGCGACGGCGACCGCTGCATCTGCAGCGCCGACGTGGACCCCGAGCTCGAGGGCGACAGTCGAGGCGACCAGCGCCTCGTCGGGCACTGCCGTCAGCGAGACCCACAGTGGGGCGCCGGTGAAGTCCCCAGGGCTGAGGGCCACCTGTGCGACCAACCGCGACTTGCCTACGCCGCCGCGGCCGACGACGGTGATCAGTCCGCTACCGGCCACGGCCTCGGTCAGGGCAGCCAGCTCGGCCTGGCGGCCCACGAAGGACGAGGCCGAGTGAGGCACCCGTGCGTACGTCGAGCCGGCCTGGTCCCGGATCACGTCCAGGTAGACCGCAACCGTCTCCGCGCTGGGATCCACACCGAGCTGGTCAGCAAGGACCGAGCGGCAGTAGCCGTATGCAGCGACGGCCCCCGCTCGGTCGCCGGACCGGGTCAAGGCTGTCATCAGGTTCCGGTGACTGCCTTCGTGCAGCGGCCACGCCGCGACCGCTCCGCGGGCGGTCTCGACGGCGAGATGATGCTGTCCGAGACGCATCGCTGCCTCGACGGTCAGATCGCTGGCTTGCCTCGCCGTCCCCTCGATCTTCTGGCGGTATGGCTCGAGCCACGCGGCGTCCTCGTCCGGCAGGATGGCGGCCCCCGACAGCGTCGTCAGAGAGGTGACGAGGTCGAGAGCGGCTTGCGGTCGGTCCGCCGCGACGAGCTCGGCGGCCCGGCCGACGTCCCTCTGCGCCCGGTAGAAGTCGACCTCGACATCTCGGGCAAGGCGGTACCCCGCCGAGGCGGTCTCGATCAGCCGCTCCCCGTCCTCGGCCACGTAGGCACACGAGCGGCGGATGCCGAGGATGACGCCACGCAATGCGACCTGCCAGGTGGGCGGCAGCTCGTCACCCCACACGACGCTCGCCAGTCGATCGGGGGTCACGTCGCCGCGCGCCAAAGCCAACGCCACGAGGACGACGCGCGCACGTCGGCCGCCGAGGCCGGCCCCTGAGACGGCAGCAGTCGCCGAACTGACCGTCACAGAACCGATCACGCTCACGTGCACACCATCGAACCCTAGTCGGCCCAAGGGTCGGCTGGCGGCCGTTGAGTCCGGCGCCTGGGCCGGGCGGCTGCTCCTACATTGCCGCGTGGACCGCCTTTACGACCGCCTCGAGCTGACTCGCTGTCGGCGGGCTCATCCTGCCGGGGCTCGAATCCGAGGCTGCGATGGTGGCCTGCCCGAAGACGGCGACGAGCTCGGTCGGACCGACGAGCGACTGGTCCCCGACCCCGCTGCCGGGCTGCAGCTTGTTGCCGGCGGCCTGGTTGAACGTGGTCACGGCATCGGCCGGATCGGCGGTCGCCACGATCACGTCGAACTCGGCATCGCTGGTGCTATAAGCGCAGTATGCCGCTGAGGCCGGATCCGGGAGGGGCACGTTCTTGCTGACCGTGTACTGCCGACCGAGCAGCATGTTCAGCTTCGACACAGTGAGATAGGCGCAGGCACCGTCGCGAGAACTCACGCCGGTGGCGGCGTCGGGCGACGAGGTCGCGGCGTGCGGCACCGCCACCGAGGTCGGCGAGGCGGACGAACTCGTGATGGGCGCAAGCGCCGGGGTGGCACTCGCGGCTTTGGTGGCGCTGCAGCCACCCAGCACGCCAGCCAGGATGAGGACGCCGGACAGTGCGCGGACGCCTCGGGGGACACGGTCTGACATCACGACGCTTCAGATTTAGCGGGCATCAGGCCATCCCACCGGTGGGCCGTAATGTCTGGGTAACGCCCACTGGGTGTCCCTACTGAAACTGGTCGCGCAGAGAGCAGCAGGCTCCGGTTCCTGGGCGGCGCGTGGTCTCCTCGCACCGGGATTACCGAGACGTTACCGGCGGCTGGTGGTGTTCGAAGGGCACCGGCAAGCGTGCTGTGCCCGGCCTCTGGAGACTGCTATGAGAGTTCGTATTGGCCTGATCGTCCTCGGCATTGCCGTCGGCGTTGTTTCCCTGACGGCGTGTTCGGATGGGTCGACGAGCGCAACCGCACCCCCGGCGGCCGCGAGGTCGGTAGCCACCGTGAGTCGTTCCACCGGCTCAGGGAGCGAGGCTGCCTCCTTGCCGACTTCAACGCCCTCGACGTCCGGCGGCGCGGGCACCGGCTCGAGTTTCGACACCTGCTCGCTGCTGTCGGCGACCCAGGCGTCCTCGCTGGTCGGAAGGCCCTATACCTCAGCTGTGAGCCAGACCATCGCTGACGGCCAAGACCAGTGCACCTACGCGACCTCGGATCCGACCATCTCGTTGATGGTGATCGTCTACCAGCCCACCAGCGGGGTGAGCTTGCAGATGTTGTCCTCGGTCCTCGGCGACAGCGGAGATGTCACCCCAGTGACGGGAGTGGGGGACAAGGCGATAGTCGGTCAGATCGAGCTCGATGTCCAGACTGGGGAGCGGGTGGTCGCGGTCGAGGGCGCCGGAGGCACACTTTCGGGCGACTATACGAAGGCTGTCGCGGTGGCCAAGGCCGTCATCGGCGGCTTGCACTGAGCACAGGTCTGACCCTTCTGGGACTGGCCTGTCGGCCGCACGAGTAGTTGGGAGGGCACCGGCCGGGTCGACGTAGGCGATGCGCCGCACCATCTGCTCGTCACCATGAAGCCGGGTGCCTCGTGGAGCTGCCGTTGGGCGACGATGACGTGGCAGACTCCCCCTGGCCGCTTCGCCCTGGATGAAATGCCGGCACAGCTGCCGCGCGACGAGCCGCCCACGGACGTCGGCTCGGCCGCGATAGTGGCCGGGCATACAGGTCGCTCGTCCCCACCGCGGTGCTGACCCGCCTCGAGGTCAGCGTCTGACCGTCGCCGCCTGGTCGTGCTGCGCACACCAGTCGCACCGCCGGCGGTGCGCGGTACCGGGGTGGTCGTTGTGGTGGTTCTTGATCTCTTTGCCGTAGGGACAGTCGTCGTTGTCGTGGTAGACCGCATCGCCCGGGTCGGTGTCGGTGTAGAAGGCGGCGCGTCCCGTCGTGGCGGCGACCTTCGTCGCAGCAGAGCTCTTCGCGGGTTGGTTCTCGGTCGACGTGGTGTCGACGCTCGCATCCGCGTCGTCCTTGGTGCGGTCGAGGACGCGATCAGCGAGCAGCTTGACGCGGTCGCTGGCCAACGCGCAGATGATGGCATAGCCCCAGACGAACCCGGCCCACTGCCAGCCGAGCGGGGTCATGAACAGTCCGTAGACGGCGATGAGGGTCGCGATGGCCTGGGTACCGAGCACGGCGAGGAGCAGGATGCGAGCCGGACGGATTGACCAGAAGGGTCCTCGGGTGCGGGTGAGGAAGATCGTGAGGTGCCCGGCGACGGACAGCATCAGATACATCATGGTCTGCAGCCGTGGGTGGCCGAGATCGAAGACGCGGTCGCCGAGGTAGAACAGTCCGAACGCGGCGATCGGACCGACGACGCCCAGAACGGTGGAGATGCCCAGTACCAGGCGCATGTTCCAGGCTTCGGGCTGCATCTTGTAGCGCACGTTGTCGTAGGCGATGGACAGGATTGCGCCGTCGTTGAGCAGGGCCAGCATCACGATCATGATCGCGGTGACGGGGTAGAAGTTGAAGACCAGGATCGCGACGGACATGAACAGCAGAACCCGCAGCGTCTCGGCGATGCGGTACATGGCGTAGGAGTTCATCCGTTGGAAGATCTTGCGGCTTTCCTTGATCGCGTCGATGATCACCGACAGCCCGGGGGTGAGGAGCACGATCGCGGCGGCGGAGCGGGCGGCGTCGGTCGCGCTGGAGACGGCGATGCCGCAGTCGGCCTTCTTCAGTGCGGGGGCGTCGTTGACGCCGTCGCCCGTCATGCCGACGATATGGCCGCGTTGCTGCAGAACGTCGACGATGTGGTATTTGTGCTCCGGGAAAACCTGCGCGAACCCGTCGGCGCTTTCGATGGACTCCGCGACCGCCGCGGACTCCTTCTTCTTCACGTCCCCTAGGCCGGCGGCGTCGAGGATGTTGGTGCCGAGGCCGACTTTGGCGGCGGTCTCCTTGGCGATGGCGATTGCGTCACCGGTCACCATCTTCACGGACACGCCCATCGCCTTGGCGGTGGCGAGCGTGGACGCGGCGTCGTCGCGCGGAGGGTCGAACAGCGGGAGAACTCCGAGGAACCGCCATTCGCCGCCTTCTCCCTCGGCGCGGGCCACGCCCAAGGACCGGAAGCCTCGGGTGGCGAAGTCGTTGACCGCAGTGTCGACGGCGGCCTTGGATGCTGCGGCATCTCCGGCCAAGGACAGGATGACTTGCGGGGCGCCCTTGGTCACCGTGAACGTCGATCCGTCGGTGTCGGTGACGGTGGCTTCGGTGCGCTTGTGGACCGGGTCGAACGGCTCGAAGTGAGTGACCTTGTATGCCTGCAACGCCGTCGCGTCGCCGAACCCGCCTAAGACGGCGAGGTCGATGGGGTCGTCGTTGTCGGCGCGGGAGGCCAGAGCGCCCGCCAGGATCACGTCCGCCGCCGTGACGTCCGCAACGCTGAACGGGTCGCCGAGAGTCAGGGAGTTCTGGGTCAGCGTGCCGGTCTTGTCCGCGCAGAGCGTGTCCACTCCGGCTAGCTCCTCGATCGCTACCAGCTTGCTGACGATGGCCTGCTTCTTGGCCAGCAGCCGGGCGCCGACCGCCATCGTCACGGACAACACGGTGGGCATCGCGACCGGGATTGCCGCGACGGTCAACACCAGCGCGAACTGCAGAGTCGTCAGGACCGCGTCACCGCGCAGGACAGACACCACCACGATGAACGTGACCAGCGCGACCGCGAGGAGGATGAGGTAGTTGCCGATCTTCAGGACGGCCTTTTGGAAGTGGCTGACCGTGTGCGCGTCCTGGACCAGTTCGGCGGTCTTGCCGAAGTAGGTGTGGGTTCCGGTGGCGTAGACCAGGGCGCCGATCTCGCCGCGGCGGATGACCGAGCCTGAAAAGACCGCGTCGCCGGCAGTGCAGGTCGTGGGAAGTGACTCGCCGGTGAGCGCGGACTGGTCGACCGCGATCTCGTCGCCGTCGAGCAGTCGGGCGTCGGCCGGGACGATGTCGCCCAGCCGCAGCCGGATCACGTCCCCGGGCACCAGCTCGCGGGCCGCAGGGGTCACCCATTCTCCGTCGCGTCGGACGCGGGCGTTGATGGCGAGCTTGGCTTTCAGTGCGTCGATCGCGTTGCCGGCCTGGCGTTCCTCGGTGAAACCGACCAGGGCATTGGCCACGAGCAGGACCAAGATAATGAAGAAGTCGGGCCAGTGCCCCACAGCACCAGAAAGGACTACCGCAACCTCGATCATCCACGGGATCGGGCCCCAGAAGTAGGACAGCAGCTTCAGCAGGGGGTTCGTCTTGTGCTCGACGATCTCGTTCGGCCCGTATTGCTCCAGCCGCTTCGCCGCCTCAGCCTGGGTCAGCCCGTCGCTCGAGCTGCCGAGTGCCTTGGTCACTTCCGCCATCGGCAGCGTCTTCAAGTCTTGCTCCGGCGCCGGGTCTGCGCCGGACGAAGCTGCAGCCTGGGGTTGCTCTCGTGGGTGGTCATCAGGCGGTTCTTTCTGCTTGCTATAGGTCGTCACTGCGGTGGGGTCCAGGTCCAGTCGCGGATCTCGGGCAGGTCCTGACCGTGCGTGTTGATGTAGAGGTTGTGTTCGATGAGCTTGTTGGCCATCGACTGCCTGAGATAGGCGCCGGTCGCTCCGAGCTGGGGTAGGCGGTCGATGACGTCTTGGACGAGATGAAAGCGGTCGAGCCGGTTCTGCACGCGCATGTCGAAGGGTGTGGTGATGGTGCCTTCCTCGTTGTAGCCGCGTACGTGCAGGTTGTGGTTGGTGCGCCGGTAGGTGAGGCGGTGGATCAGGGTGGGGTAGCCGTGGAAGGCGAACACGATGTGCTTGTCCTTGGTGAACAAGGCGTCATACTCGCCGTCTGAGAGGCCGTGTGGGTGCTCACTGGCTGACTGCAGCTTCATCAGGTCCACGACGTTGACGACCCGGACCTTCAGCTCGGGCAGGTTCTCCCGCAGGATCGACACCGCTCCGAGCACCTCCAGGGTGGGGGTGTCACCGCAGCAGGCGAGCACGACGTCGGGCTCCGCGCCGCGGTCGTTGCTCGCCCACTGCCAGATCCCGATGCCTTCGGTGCAGTGCACCTGTGCCTGCTCCATAGTCAGCCATTGCGGCATGGCGTGCTTGCCGGCGACGATCACGTTGACGTAGTGGCGCGAGCGCAGGCAGTGGTCGGCGACCGAGAGCAGGCAGTTGGCGTCGGGCGGGAGGTAGACCCGCACGATGTCGGCCTTCTTGTTGACGACGTGGTCGAGGAAGCCGGGATCCTGGTGGGTGAAACCGTTG
>NZ_JBDTKA010000041.1:0-27133 GCF_039935575.1 Lapillicoccus sp. | reverse complement strand
GAACTCGAAGGTGAACGGCGAGCGCAGTCCAGAGTCTGCATCGCGCTCCCAGCGTTCCTCACGGACGACGTGCGGCGTGCCCGACAGGCGGGAGGTGACGATCGAGGGCAGCCACGAGGTGGGGATGTCGGACGACACCACGATCCGCACCATGGTTTCGGTCGCCTGGTGGGTGACGAGGATGGTGGGGCCGAGCCCGTCGGCGGCGCAGCGTTGCTCGATCGTCTCTCGCACGTGAAGCGCCTCGAAGAACGTCAGGGGAGCCAGGGGTAGCGCGTAGCTGCGGTGGATCTCCTGGGCCATGTGCCCTCCCGGTGAGCTGGCTGGTTCTGCGGGGTTCGACGGCTCAGCGTACGTTGACCTGGTGAGCAGCGTCGTTGTCATCGGAGCGGGTTTGGCGGGACTGAGCGCCGCGTGCCACCTTGCGGGAGCCGGCTACGAGGTGACCGTCGTCGAGCGCGAGTCCGGCCCTGGGGGGCGCGCAGGGCGCATCCACCGGGACGGTTACACCTTCGATACCGGCCCCACGGTGATGACGATGCCCGGCCTGTTGGCCGACGTCGTCGGTGCCGTGGGCCAGCGGCTCGAGGACCTGTTGCCCATGCAACGGCTTGACCCGGCATACCGGGCCTGCTTCGCCGACGGAAGCGAGATCCGCGTCCGGGCGGGACATGAGGCGATGCGCGCCGAGATCGAACAGACCTGCAGCCCCGCGGACGCGGCGGCGTTCGACGACTTCGTCCGCTGGCTGCGTGAGCTCTACGACCTGGAGATGCCCAACTTCATCGACCGCAACTTCGACAGCCCGCTCGACCTGCTGGCATCCCCGAAGACGGCCGCTCGACTCTTTCGGATGGGCGGGTTTCGCCGGCTGGGACCCGTGGTGTCGCAGCGGTTCAAGGACGAACGGCTGCGCCGTCTCTTCAGCTTCCAGGCCATGTATGCCGGGCTGCCGCCGAGCCGAGCCCTGGCCATCTACGCAGTCATCACCTACATGGACTCAGTCGAAGGCGTCTATTTCCCCGAGGGCGGGATGGGTGCCATCCCCGTCGCCATGGCGCGGGCGGCAGAGCTGGGCGGCGTCGAGTTCCGTTGGGGCACATCGGCTCAAGGGTTCCGTCGCGGTCCGAACGGCAGCATCGCCGCGGTCGAGCTCGAGGGCGGCGAACAGCTGCGCGCCGACGCGGTGGTGTGCACGCTCGACCTGCCCGTGGCCTACGAGCGGCTGCTGCCGGACCTGCCACGGCCACGGGCCTTGCGCTCGGGCCGCTACTCGCCGTCGGCAGTCGTCTGGCACGTCGGCACCCGCGGTACGCCCGTCGCCGGCACCGAACACCACAACATCCACTTCGCCAGCGAGTGGGACTCCTCGTTCGACGCCCTGATCGGCGACCTGCGGCTCATGCCGGACCCCTCGCGGCTCGTCACCGTCCCGTCCCTCACCGACCCCGGCCTCGCGGCCCCCGGTGGGTCGACCCTCTACGTCCTGGAGCCCGTCCCCCACCTCGGTGGCGACGTCGACTGGGTGACCGAGCGAGAGCCGATGAGGGAGCGTCTGATGGGTTTCCTCGGCGACAACGGCTACCCAACCGACGTCGTGGCCGAGGAGCTGGTTACCCCGCTTGACTGGCAGGCGATGGGGATGAAGGAGGGCACCCCGTTCGCGTTGGCGCACACGTTCATGCAGACCGGTCCGTTCCGCCCGCCTAACGTCGAACGGCGCCTGCCGGGGCTGGTGTTCGCCGGCTCCGGCACCGTCCCCGGGGTCGGCGTCCCGATGGTGCTCATCAGCGGACGACTGGCGGCAGAACGGGTCGGCGACTACCTGCCCGTATCGCCCGTGTCAAGGCCGGCGTGACCACCGCCGTGCGCGCCCCCACAGACCTGCTCGACGAGGGGTACCGCCGCTGCGCCCGGATCACGCGCGACAACGGCACGACCTACTACTGGGGCACGTTGCTGCTGCCGCCGGAACGTCGTCGCCACGTCTACGCGGTCTATGCGCTCTGCCGGCTCGCCGACGACATCGTCGACGCACCGGACGCCACCAAGGCGGGCTACGCCGACGAGACCGCCGAGGAGCTGAGCGCGTTCCGCGTCGAGGTCGGCGAGGTGCTCGACGGAGCCCCGACCGACAACCCCGTGCTCGCGGCGATCGGCGACAGCTTCCGGCGCTGCGAGATCCCGCGGGAGAACTACGACCGGTTCATCGGGGCGATGGCCCAGGACCTCACGACGACGACCTACGAGACCTGGGACGACCTGGTCGGCTACATGGAGGGCTCGGCGGCCGTGATCGGCGAGATGATGCTGCCGGTCCTGCGCCCACTCAGCAGTGCTGCGTTCGAACCGGCTCGCCGTCTCGGGTTCGCCTTCCAGCTGACGAACTTCCTGCGTGACATCGGCGAGGACCTCGACCGAGGACGCGTCTACGTGCCGCAGGAGGACCTGCGACGGTTCGGTGCCGACCCGTGGGTGCGACGGGTCACGCCGCAGTGGCGAGAGCTGATGCGGTTCGAGATCGGCCGTAACCGGGAGCTGTATGCGCAGGCGGATGCGGGCATACCGATGCTTCCCGCGTCGTCCGCCAGGTGCGTCTCTACCGCCCGGGAGCTCTACGCCCGCATCCTTGCGCTGATCGAGGAACGGGACTACGACGTGTTCAGCGGCCGTGCCCGCGTGGCATCGTGGAAGAAGGCAACGACGTCGGCGCGGGTTCTGACGTTCGGGCCGGCCCGACGAAGGAGAGTGGCATCGTGACCGGTTCCCGGATCAGGGACGAGATCCGCAAGCGGGTCCCGATCCAGAACGTCCCGACCGTCCCGCACGACCACCTGCGCAGCACCTGGAAGCAGGCCAGGCCGGGCCGGATCCGCGCGTCGTTCGACGTAGCCCAGTCGCAGGACCCCGGCGGCTGGTTCGTCGTGGGCACCAGCGAGGACGTAGGGCTCACGCGCACGGTGGCCAGGACTGTCGCAGGTCGGGAGGTCGTGCTGTGGCGCGACGAGTCCGGGACCCTGTGCGCCGGTCCGGGGGCCTGCCCGCACCTCGGGGCGCTGCTCGAGGACTGCGAGGTGATCTCGGGCGACGTGGTCTGCCGGTGGCACGGCATGGCGCTCGGCAGCAGCGGCGCCGCGGGCTGGAAGCCGATCACGGCATACGACGACGGGGTTCTGGCCTGGGTCCGTCTGCCGACACCTGGTGAGACGCCGTCCGACCGGCCGACTCTCACCGACCGGCCGCCGCTCGAAGGCTCACTGAGCGCGGTCATCACGATCCCCGGCACCTGCGAGCCGCAGGACATCATCGCGAACCGGCTCGACCCCTGGCACGGCGCCTGGTACCACCCGTATGCCTTCTCGCACCTCGTCGTCGACGACGACGCGAGCGATGACAAGAAGCTCGTCGTCGACGTGACGTTCCGGCTGACCCCGCGCTGGGGTGTGCCGGTGCGCGCCGAGTTCGCCTGTCCTGACGCGCGCACGATCGTCATGACCATCGTTGACGGCGAGGGCGCCGGCAGCGTCGTCGAGACACACGCCACGCCGCTCGCGCCCGACGCCCTCGGCCGTTCGGTCACGATGATGACGGAGGCGACCATCGCCTACTCCCCGCGCAAGGGCTTCGGGGTCGCCCGGCAGGTCGCGGCGTTGATGCGGCCGGCGATGAAGCACACGCAGGCCCGGCTCTGGGTCGACGACATGGCGTATGCCGAGCGCCGCTACCTGCTCCGGTCCCGTGGGGAGACCTACGGGGCCTGACCCACGCGGCCGGGCATAACTCGTCGTAGCGTCCCTGCCAGGCCGTGTCGGCTCTGCATGGGCACGGTCCATACGTCGTGTCCCGGGAGGCCCCAGCGGGCGAGGTGGGCGTTGGCCGCGAGCCACCCCGTCGTGGCCGCACGTTCCATCAGTGCGACCGGGTAGTTGCAGCGAATCCCGTCTCCCGCCAAGGTGACTCGTGGGTCTGGCGTCGTCACTTCGGGCCGGTCCGCCCACGGCTCGGTGGACACCAGTGGGCAGTCCTGCCGCACCAGCCACTCTTCGTGCACCACCCCTGCGTCCCGCAGCTCGGGATGGATGACGAACAGCTGGGACCGCAGCTCGTCGCGCAGCTCGGGTTCGCCCGTGCTCTGCGGCACGGCGTAGGCGTGCACCTCGACGACCGAACCGCCGCGCTCGTTCGCCCACCGGGCCGCGCCGCTCTCGAACAGGTGGACCGAGGAGACGTTGTCGAGCGGTCCGAACCCGCTCGTCCCGAGAAAGGGTGGCGTGCCCGGCGCGACGGGACGGTCGAACCACATGCGCCAGACCGCAAATCGGGGCGCCACCTTCCGGTCGGCCACCCGCGCCCGCCACCCAGCGTCCCCGAGCCACTCGGAGTGGGCCACGATCTGCTGCAGCGGCGCCTGGTCCGTCGCGAGGACGGTGCCGTCACAGCGCAGTGACGTCCCGTCGTCGAGGGAGACGACGACCTGATCACCAGAGTCCTCGACGCCCAGGGCACGCACGCCCGTCCGCACCTCGACGCCGAGCCCGTGTAGGTAGCTGCCCAGCGGTGCCCAGAGCGCGCTGTCGTAGTCGTCGTCCGGTACGTCGAACAGCAGTCCTTCCGCGGATCCGAGGAAGTAGGTGTGGAACATCGCCACCAGCTCGCCCCCGGAGAACTCCCGGGGGTCGGCAAAGAAGCTACGAGCGAAGACCTCGAGCGCGAGGTGCCTTGCCGCAGCTGGGAACCGGAGATTGTCCAGCACGTCGGCCGCGCTTTGCCCCTCGTACTCGACGTAGGTCTGCGGGAAGCGCACGTCGAGCAGGCCGAGCGCCGCCTTGGCGTCCACGGCGGCCAGGCTGCGCGCCGAGAAGCTCGGGCTGCGAGCCACGAAGGCGAGCAGGTTGAACGGTGGGGTCGTGGGCAGTCCTGCGAACGAGTCACGGTGCCCACCGGCGAGGACGAGGGGGTAGTCGTCGATCGGCCGGAGCCTGGACAGCGCCGGGTCGGCGCGTCGCAACAGAGCGCGCAGGTTGTAGTACTGCCGGAAGAACGCATGGAAGCCGCGGCTCATCGTCGTCGGCGAACCGTCGACCTCCACCGGCCAGGCCCGAACCCGCCCACCGAGGGTAGGGGCCGCCTCGACGAGCGTGACGGCGACGCCTCGTTCGGCGAGCGCCGTCGCGGCCGTGAGCCCAGCGATCCCGCCGCCGACGACCACCGCGGTCCGAGTGCCCCCGCGGCCGTCGGCGCGACCACCAGGCGCATGCGGTCTCGCTGTCCACGGCGCGGGTCGAACCGGAGCCGCTGCGTGGCGCACCGCCCGAGCGTCGCGCCCCGGCCGCCAGCGCCGGCTCCGGCCGATCCTCACGCGCTGGCCTCGGTGCGCCTGCCGTGGAAAGTGTGGATGATACCTCGCTGCCAGCCGCGGACCGACCGGGTCCGGACGTCCTCGAAGCCGGCGTCGAGCATCCGTTGCATGAGGACCTGGGTCGAGTCCATGTCCATGACGCTGCGCCAGAGGTACTGGTAGAGCCGGGTCCGGCGCGACGTGACCCATCCGAGGGGGACCACCAGACCGCGGCACACAGCGGTCCACACCGCTGCCGCAGCGGGGTTCCCCGCGACCGAGTACTCGTGAACGACCAGCGTCCCTCCCGGCGCGAGCAGGTCGTGCAGAGAGCGCAGCAGCGCGTCTCGGTCGGTCACGTTGCGGACGAGGTAGGCCGCGAAGATGCCGTCGACCGGCGTTGCGACGGCTGCGTCCGCGCATACGGTCTCGAAGTTCTCGGCCCGGCCGTGGGCGAAGCGCACTCGCGGCGGCCAGTCCTTGCCACGGGCCTCGCGCAGCATGCCCGTCGACCCGTCGACGCCGAGGACTAGACCCGAGACCCCGACCCGCGTCAGCTCCTCGACGACCGCCCGCGTCGAGGCACCCGAACCGCATCCCAGGTCGACGACCGTGGGGGTGTCACCGCCGTGCAGGGCGACGTTGCGGGCCAGGACACGCGCACTTCGGCGCAGGTGGGCGTGGTAGCCGGGGTTGAGGGCCACCATCAGGTCGTAGCGGTCCGCGACCTCGTCGAACGCCGCCGAGACCTCGCCGCGCGGGACGTCAGTGGGAACGTCGGTGGGGACGTCGGTTCGCACTCGCTGGTCGGTCGCCATGGCGCAACCGTATGTGGTGCCCCCGGCGTTCCCGGACACCACCCGGGTTGCCACGTCAGTGGTTGGTCAGCCACCCGACGACGTAGCTCGCGTCGTTGGTCGCGAGGTGGGCGAGCGCCGGGGCGAGCAGGCTGCCGGAACGCAGCCGAAGGGCGCAGAACACCGCGCCGGCAAACCCGGTGACCAGAACGTTTCCGGCGACTACCAGCGCGAGACCACCCGGAAGTGCGAGCAAGCCGTCCATGGCGCCATTCCCCGCTGCAGTGGTCAGCGTCGGCATGATGTGCCAGCACCCGAACAGGAGTGCCGAGACGACGATCGCCCTGGTCGTGGTCGTCAGACGCAGCAGCAGCCCGAGCAGCACCCCACGGAAGGCGAACTCCTCGACCGCTACCGTCCCGAGCGGAGTGTTGACGAGCACCTCGTAGAGCAGATCCGGGAGCGGGCCCTGCAGCCGCGGATCGTCCAGTGCTCCCTCTGAGGTCCCGAGCCGGGACGTGACGATCCCGAACGCTGCGACGACCGCGACCACAAGGACCAACGCCCCTGTGCCCCAACGAAAGCCGGACGGGTGGTGGTCGTTGTGAAGCCCGAGCTCCGTCCTGTCGAGGCCAGCCCATACAGCGATCCCGCCAAGGACCGCGGCAGTCAGCAGGTTGGTCAGCAGATGCCAGGACGGCGGGATCCACAGTGATCGCGACACGTTGTATGCCGCGAGCAGGGTGACGACCACGACGAGGGCGATGGTGTCGCGGGACCCATGGCGACCGAACCGAGGCATACAGCTGGCTCCGCGTCAGCGGGCGCTGGCTGTCCTGAGGATGGGCTCGAGCGCGTCGACGAGCCGTTCGACGTCGGTGTGGTCGGTATAGGGAGCCAAGCCGACTCGAACTCCGCCGACGGATCCGAGACCCAGGTGGTGACTCGTCTCCCACGCGTAGAAGTGACCGGCCGGAGCGTTGATCCCTTGGGCGGCTAGCGCGACGCGAATCTCTTGTGGTGCACGGGATTCCGAGGTGAACAGCAGGGTCGGGGTGCGCCGCGCGGCGTTGCTGTATAGCGTCACCCCCGGCAGGGCGCGCAGCCGCGGCTCCAGCCACGCGAGCAACTCGTCCTCGTGCGCCTCGAGCGCGGCATACGAGTCGACGATCCGCTCTCGTCGGGTGCGCAGCTCGCGGGCGTCAGAGCCTTGCCCGAGCTCACCGAGGTCAGCGAGGAAGTCGACGGCGGCCGTGATCCCGGCGAGCATCTCGTAGGGGAGCGTGCCGAGCTCGAACCGTTCCGGCACCGCATCACTCGAGGGGAGCAGCTTCGCCGGTCGCAAGGGTTCGAGAGCCTCGGGCCGGGCACCGAGGACGCCGAGGTGGGGGCCGAGGAACTTGTACGGCGAGCAGACCCAGAAGTCGGCACCGGAGCCGGGCACGTCCGTGCCGACGTGGGCTGTCGCGTGCACACCGTCGACATGCAGGAGCGCGCCGACGCGGTGGGCGACCTCGGCGATCACCGGGATGTCGGGCCTGGTGCCGATGAGGTTCGAGGCGGCCGTCACAGCGACCAGGCGGGTCCGCTCCGTGACGACGGCCCGCACGTCATCGGCGTGGAGCTCGCCGCTGGCGGGGTCGAAGTCAGCCCAGCGCACGGTCGCGCCGGACTGCTCGGCGGCCAGGACCCACGGTCGGACGTTGGCGTCGTGGTCCAGGCGTGTGACGACGACCTCGTCGCCCGGCCCCCAGCCGGCCGACAACGTCCGGGCCAACATGAAGGTGAGGTCGGTCGCCGACCGCCCGAACACGATGCCTTGGGGTTCGAGGCCGACCAGGTCGGCCATCGCGGCGCGCGCCTCCTGGACGACCTGCTCGGCCCGGCGCTCGGCCACGCTGATGGCGCCGCGGTTCGACACGGCCGCGGTCATCGTGTCGGCCACCGCCATCGCCACCACGTCAGGCGTCTGCGAGCCGCCCGGCCCGTCGAAGTGCGCCGCTCCCTCGAGGAGCGCAGGGAAGTGGGCGCGGACCGCGGCGACGTCGTAGGGCACCTGCCGATTCTGCCAGCGCTCGCTGCCGCCGGCCCGCCGGCTCAGCCATCGGCGGCCTTCTCGAGGTCGGCGATGACGAGCTTCTGCATCCGCATCATCGCCTGCATGGCCCGGTTCGCGCGCTCCTTGTCCGGGTCCGCCAGCAGCTCGGGCAGCCGGGTCGGCACGACTTGCCAGCTCATCCCGAACCGGTCCTTCAGCCAGCCGCAGTCGCTCTCCCGACCACCGTCGGCCTGGAGGCCGGTCCAGTAGTAGTCGACCTCCTCCTGGTCACGGCACGGGATCTGGAACGACACCGCCTCGGTGAAGGGGAACTGCGGGCCGCCGTTGAGCGCGACGAACTTCTGCCCGTCCAGCTCGAAGTCCACGGTCAGCGCCGTTCCCTCGCGCTCCGGGTTCTCCGGTCCCCAGTTGGTGACACCGACGATCCGGGATGCGGGGAACACGGAACAGTAGAACGTCGCGGCGTCCTCGCCCTGGGTGTCGAACCACAGGCAGGCGGTCATGGTCATGGGGGAGTCCTTCTGGGTTTGCCGGTTTATCTGTCGTCAGGTGAGACTCGCGGCATACAGAGAAGTGATCGGGCTCAGGCCTCGTGTTCCTCGACGAACTCCTCGGGGTCCTTGTCGACCGGCTTCACCCCACGCGCCCAGTGCTGGGACTCGTAGCGCAGGAACTGCACCGCCAGGTCGTGGCGCAGCGTCAGCGACGCGTGGTGCCGGAAGTCGGTGAGGTCCTGACGCTCCTCCTCGGCCATGTGGTCACTGTTCGCGACGTTGGTCTCGAGCACCGCGGCGTACCACTTGTCGCTGCCCGCCTCGCACCTGCGGACAGCCCGGATCCCATCACGGATCTCGTTGTGGTCCTTGATCGCGTCCTCGACCTCCTCCTGCGCAGAGGGGGCGTCGCCGCCACCCGTGCCGAGCCGGACGAGCTCGGGGTAGAAGAATCGTTCCTCCGCGTCGGCGTGCACCTCGAGCAGGATCTCGAGCCGCTTCCAGAGGGCGTCGAGGCCGGCCTCGTCGTCGCGGGGCCACTCCTCGATCATCGCGAACATCCGTCGCTGCTCGGCGTGCTGGTGCAGGATCACTTCGGTCACGTCCATGCGGCCAGTATGGCCGAGTGGCCACGACGCCCTCGCGCACGTGCTCAGCCGGTTCAGCGACAACTTCAGCGACAACTCTGTCGGCGGTCCGGACGCCCCCCAACATGCGTCCGGAACGCCAAAGTGTGGTGTCGACCCCTCAGCGGGTCGGGTCGAACGGAGCGAGCCCGGGGCTGCGGCGACCGGTGACCATGGTCTCGGCGAGCAGGCGTCCCGTGACCGGGCCCAAGGTGATGCCCCACATGCCGTGACCGCCGGCGGCGTAAACGCGCGGCGACCGGGTCACGCCGATGAGCGGCAGACCGTCGGCGGTGCACGGGCGCGAACCGACCCACTCGTCCTGGCGGTGGTCGAGGTCGGCGCCCTGCAGGAGCGGGCGGGCGGCCTCGGCGATCGCCGTGATGCGGCGCGGGTCGAGCGCGGCCTCGGGCGCCCGGAACTCCATCATCCCGGCCACTCGCAGCCGGTCGCCGATCGGCGTACACGCGACGCGTTGAGCCGGCAGATAGACGGGACCGTCAGGCAGCGTGTCGACCTCGACGCTGAAGCTGTAGCCCCGCCCGGCTTGGACGACCGAGCGGACACCGAACCGGCGGGCCAACGATCCGAGCCAGGCGCCCGTCGCGAGCACGGCCGCGTCGAACTCCTCGACCCCACCGCGGGTGACCACGCGAACGCCAGTCCCGGAGTCGACGACATCCAGCACCGTGCTCATCGGCCCGGACGCGATCTTGCCCCCGCGGGCGAGCACGTCGTCGGCGAGGGCCTGCACGAACTGTCCGGGGTTGACGAACCGCTGGCCCCGCAGTCGGATGGCCGCGCCGACCTCTCGGGAGAGGAGCGGCTCGACGGAGCGCGCCTCCTCTCCGGTGAGGACGTCGTACTCGATGTCCTGTCCTGCGGCGTGGATGTGCTCGATCTCGTCAAGCAGCGTGCGGCGTTCGTCGGCCGTCCGGTATGCCGCCAGGAAGGACTTTGCGGCAACGGTTTCGGCCTGTACGCCGCCGTCGCGCAACAGGTCGAAGCTCTCCAGCGCCAACCGGTTGAGCGGCACGAGGCTGTTCATCGCGCGCTTCCAGTGCGCCATCGTGCTGTGCCGGGTGAAGCCCGCAACGAACCTGAGGAAGCTCGGGTTCGCGCTCGGCGGGACGTATACCGGCGAGCTCGGGCTGAGGACGGCGCGGACGCCGTACTTGAGGACGGCCGGCTCGGGGAGCGGCGTGACGATGCCGGGGGTCAGCCATCCGGCGTTGCCCCAAGAGGCCCCTGCCGCGACACCCTTGCGGTCGAGCACGGTGACCTCGACGCCGCGCTCCTGGAGGAACCAGGCGGTGGCCAGACCCACCATGCCCGCGCCGACGACGGCGACACGCTCGGGGACGGGGTGTCCGGCGGTGGGGTGCGACATCAGGCCTCTTTCGGGTCGGTGGGCTGGTCCCAGCATGACGCCGCGGCGGGCCGTTGGCATTGTCGTCGGCGCACTCTGGAGCAGCGCAGGATTGTGCGGAGAGCACAATGGCGACCAGACTGGCCCCAACGCCGTGCGATATGCCACGAGACAGACACGCGACATCGGTGGGACGACGGAGGAGACCACGTGCTCGACCTCGACACACTGGTCGGTGCGCTCGGCGGTGGCCTACTGCGGTTGCTTGTCGCCGCGCCGAGTGCCCAGGTCGACGAGGTCGTCATCGCCGAGCCGGGAGACGCCGTGCGGGACCTGACCGGCGACCTCGTCTTCGGCGCCGGCGTGACTCATGCCGCGGCCGCGGTCGAGCTGGTCGAGCGCGCCGGCAGGGGCGGGGCGGCGGGCGTCGTCCTGCGTCGGGGGCCGGCCCGCGCACGAGGGGTGCGCACGACCGCACGCCGACACGCGGTCGCCCTTCTCGAGCTCGACGACACCGTCTCCCTCGTCCATGTCATCGGTCTGGTCCGCGGCATCCTCGACCAGTCGGCGATGCCCGGCCTGGAACGCCCGGACGTCGGGGGGTACAGCGACCTGTTGGCGTTCGCCGACGCTGCCGCAGCCCTGGTGGACGCGCCGGTGACGATCGAGGATGCGCAGTCACGGGTCCTCGCCCACAGCGCCCGTCAGGACGTCACTGACGCGGCCCGGGTCTCGACGATCGTCGGCCGCCGCGTTCCCGCCCCCCTCATCGCGGACATGAGGTCCCGCGGAGTGTTCCGGAAGTTGGCGCGGTCCGCCGAACCCTTCATGGTCGCTCCAGGCCCGGGACAGGAGATGCCTCGATTCGTGGTGCCGGTGCGCGCCGGCGGTGAGTGGCTGGGCTCGATCTGGGCGGTGGTCGCGCAGCCGCCTTCCGCTGCCACCGTTCTCGAGCTGCGGCAGGCGGCAACCGTGGTGGCGCTGCACCTCATCCGACTGCGTGCACTGACCGACCTCGGCCGGAGGATCACGGCGGACCGGGTCCGCGGGCTGCTCATGGGAGGGCCCCCCTCCACAGCCTCCACGTCGTGGTTGCCCCCGGGGCCCTGGAGGGTGGTCGCGCTCAGCCGCCGAACCGCCATGTCCGCAGACGACCTCGGGGCCGATCTCGACCTGTGGGAGTCGGTTCTGCGCCGGTGGGGGTGGCGGCAACCGCTCGTGGCCGACCTGGACGACCATGTCTTCGTGGTGGTGCAGGCCGACGGCGACGGTCCGGGCTCTTGGCGCTGGCTCGCGTCCCAGGTGCGCTCGCCCCAGCCGGCCATGGAGTCGGGTGTCCGGGCCTGCGCCGGATCCGAGGTCGGCTCTCCGGCCGAGCTGGTTGACTCGAGGGCCGCAGCGGCCGAGCTCGGGTCACTTGCGGACGTGGACGACGTCACAGCCACGGTCGAGGATCGTTGGGTGAGTCTGGCTGCGGCGCGGGCGGTCTCGGCACTTGGAGCGCCTGACCGGTTCGGTGGACCGGTTCCGGCCCTGCGGGAGCACGATGGCCGCCTGAGTGCCAGGAGGTCGGCATACCTGCCGTCGCTGGCGGCCTGGCTCGACCACCCGGGCGAACCAGGCGCGGCAGCGCAGGCGTTGGGGGTGCACGTCAACACGTTGCGGCACCGCATGGTCAGGATGAGCGAGGTGGCCGACCTGCCGCTGCACGACCCCACCGCCCGCACCGTGTTGCGCCTCCAGCTCGCGGCCCTCGGTTACTGAGCCGGCGGCTACGTCAGGTCACTCGACCCAGAGGTTGTCGTGTTGTTGCATGAACTCGTCACGCTCGGCATCGGTCATCGTCTCGCCGGCGGCGAGGCGGGCCAGCCCCTCGAAGTACGGCTCGCGAGATGCCCCCGGAGCGAAGTGGAGCAGCATGGACGCGGGCTCGTCGGCGCGATGCTTGAATCCGTGCAGCCCCCCGGCCGGCACATGGACGTAGTCACCAGGTCGGGTGGTCACCCACTCGCGCCCGGAGTAGATCTCGACCTCGCCGGACAGGATGTAGAACGACTCGGTCATGGTCCGGTGGAAGTGCGGGTCCGGTCCGGACACCCCCTGAGCGAACTCCCAGCGGTAGAGCCCGAACAGGCCCCCGGTCGAGGCACCCGTCGAGAGGTAGTGCACGCGGCCGCCGTTCGGGTAGACGAGCTCGGGTGTGGCGGCGTCGGGCCGGATGACGGCGCTGACCTCACCGGTGTCGCCGTGGTAGATCGGTGGTGGGTACGACATGTTTCCTGCCTAGCAGAGACCGGTATGCAGCGTCAGCCCCGAACGTCACTCGTCGTGACGCCTGCCTAGGCTGGGTAGATGGACTACGGGCAGGAGCTGAGGTTCGGGCTGTTCCCCTCACCGGACGCCGCCGACCCGCAACACGTCCTGCTGCTGGCCCAGCTCGCCGAGGTGAGCGGTCTCGACCTCGTCACGGTGCAGGACCACCCCTACCAGGCGCGGCACCTCGACGCCTGGACACTGCTGTCGGTCATCGCCGCCCGCAGCTCATCGCTCCGGGTCGCGCTCAACGTCGCGAACCTGCCGCTGCGCCCACCTGTGGTCCTCGCGCGCAGCATCGCGACCCTCGACCTGCTGAGCGGTGGGCGCGCCGAGCTCGGCCTTGGCGCCGGAGCGTTCTGGGACGCGATCGTGGCCGCCGGTGGGCGGCGGCTCACCCCCGCGCAGAGCGTGGACGCGTTGCGTGAAGGCATCGAGGTGATCCGCGGCGTCTGGCAGCCCACCGGCTCGCCCACGGTCCGCGTCGAGGGTTCGCACTACCAGGTCGTCGGTCTCCACCCCGGCCCGGAGCCGGCGCACCCCGTCGAGATCTGGCTCGGCGCATACAAGCCGCGCATGCTGCGACTCACCGGCCGGTGTGCCGACGGCTGGCTCCCGAGCATGGGGTACGCCGACCCCGAGGTGCTTGCGGGGATGAACGAGGTCATCGACACGGCGGCTCGTGACGCCGGCCGCGACCCGGCGTCGGTGCGTCGGCTCTACAACGTCAACGGCCGGTTCAGCCGGGTCCGCGGCGGGAGTGGGCTGTCCGGGACACCCGCGGAGTGGGCCGAACAGCTCGCCGAGCTGGCCGTGGCCCTGGGGATGAGCACGTTCATCCTCGGGACCGACGACGTCGACGCGGTACGCGTGTTCGGCGAGGAGGTCGCCCCCCGGGTTCGCGACCTCGTCGACATCGCCCGCGCCGCGCCGCGGGTGGGCGCAGACTCAGCCGACGACGAGCGGGAGGGGGTCGTTCTCCAGTCGCCGGAACCCGTTGCCACACAAACAAACCCGCTACTCGATGTCCGAGTCACATCGGATGACGGCATGCGGCTGTCGGACCAGGCCGCGTGGGACGAGTCGACCCGCCCCCGGTTTCCGGCACCGGCGCAGTTCGCCTACACGGCCCAGCAGCAGGCGGCACCGCAACATCTGGTCGACGTCCACGACGGGCTGCGCTCGGAGCTCGAACGGCTGCGCGACATCGTGCGGCAGGTCGCCGAAGGCCAGGTGTCGATCGGTTCGGCGCGGTCCGCGATCAACCGGATGACGTTGCGACAGAACAACTGGACGCTCGGCGCCTACTGTGAGCAGTACTGCCGCGTCGTCACCGGACATCATTCACTCGAGGACGCCAGCGTGTTTCCACACCTGCGGCGGGTAGCCGGCGCAGGTCCGGTGCTCGACCGCCTGTCGCAGGAGCACGAGGTCATCCACGAGCTGCTGGAAGCCCTCGACCGGGCGTTGGTCACCCTGGTCGTCGAGGCCAGTGACGGGTCCGCCGGCGGAGCGGGCATCCGGCAGCTGCAGGAGGTGCTCGACCTCGTCACCGACGCCCTCCTGTCACACCTGTCCTACGAGGAGCGCGAGCTCCTCCACCCGCTGGCCCAAGCCGGTTTCTACTGAGGGCGCTCCATCGCGTCGGCAACCGCCTCCGCACAGCGGTCGTCGCTCGCGCGCAACCCGGCCACCACACCGGCCTGGTCGGCTTCGGACCGGTTCTGGCTCAGCTTCGCCTTGGCCTGGACGTCGGTGACCTGCATCGAGATCCCGACGATGGCGCGCAGCTGCCCGTCGACATAGCGAGCCGGCGCGTCACCCACAGTCCAGGGCTCGTCGTCTCCTGACGACCGTTCCTCGTGGTGGTCCGTCAGCCGGGTCACGGCCGTGCGCAGCCACTGCGGGTCGTCGTGCACGCGTACCGGGCCGCTGAGATGCACCGCCGAGTAGTTCCAGGTCGGCACCACCCGGCCGTGCTCGCGTTTCGAGGGATACCAGCGCGGCGAGACGTAGGCGTCGGGGCCGGTGACGACGAGGAGGCCCGGCGACCCGTCGACAACCCGCTGCCAGTGCGCGTTGGCACGAGCGAGGTGCGCGACGACCTCGTCGCCCTCCCACAGGATGGGCAGCAGCGTCGCGTCGGGGACGCCGTCTGAACCGACGGTCACCAGCAGCGCGACGTGGACGGCAGCGACCAGCGCCCGAACCTCGGCCAGCTGGTCGTCGGCGGGCATCGCGAACGTGCGGGGGATGTACACCGAGCCCTCAGGGGTTCCCGGCCAGCAAGCTAAATGCGGCGAGCAGGATCATCGCGACGGTCGTCAGGGTCAGGAGCGGCGATCTGGCCGCGACGTCACTCATGCTAGTGATGCTCTCAGGATCGTCACAGCGCGCTCCACGGCTGTTCATCCAGCACCGGCAGCTCGACGAAGTCGTGGCAGCCCATGATCGGCAACATCTGGCGCGGTGGGCTGGGCATCCGCCGCAGTCCCTCCGCCTCGGTCAGGGACACCGGCGCGCCGAGCGTCAGCAGGTTCGGGCCGAGGTGCATCCGACAACCGCCGGCCGCCCGGATGTTGCGCAGCCAGTCGACGTCCGGGCCGTAGGTGAGCGCGATGGTCACGGCGTCGCCGGCCGAGCTGCGAAACGCCATGATCGGGGTCCGGAACGTCCGGCCCGACTTCCGGCCCACGTGCTCGATCTCGACGAACCAGCCGTGCCCGGCAAGCCGTCGGAGCACCGGGTTGAGCACCCGCTTGTTGAAACCGGTCACGGCCGTGGGGACAGGCATACCGGGCATGCTCCCACTGCCAGCGCATCCGTGGGAGGGTCCGCGCCGAACACTGGTCATGACTGACCTCCGCACCCGACCCGCCTCTGCCGCGGCGCATGTTCCCGCGACACGCAAGGTGGCATATGCCGCGTGCGGAGTCCTGGCCGCCGTCGCCGGCATCGCCGTCGGCCACCTGGTGGCCGGCGTCGTCAACCCGGCTGCCTCCCCCGTCCTGTCTGTCGGCTCGGTCGTCATCGACCTGACGCCGACGCCGGTCAAGGAGCTCGTCATCGCCAAGGTCGGCACGGCCGACAAGGCGATCCTGCTCGCCAGCGTCTCCCTGGTGACTTTGGCGCTCGCCGCGCTCGCCGGGCTGCTCACCCGCCGCCGCAAGGTCGTCGGGATCGGCATGGTCCTCCTGCTCGTCCTCGCCTCCGGCGCGGCTGCGATGACCCGCCCCACGGCCTCACTTCGGGACCTCGTCCCGGCGATCGGGACCGGGCTGGTCGGTGTCGCCGTCCTGCTCTGGCTGACCCGGCTCCTCGGCTCCTCACGCTCTGCATCGGGGACGCCCCCCACGGGCAGCTCCCGACGCGGGTTCCTCATCGGCGCTGCCGGTGTGACCGCCGGCGCCGTCGTGAGCGGCGCTCTGGGGCAACGGCTCGCCGACGCCTCGGTGGACTCCTCCGACATCGCGCTGCCGACCCCCGCCAGCCCAGCCGCTCCGCTGCCGAAGGGCGTCGAGTCGACCACCCAGGGCATCTCACCGTTCCAGACCCCGGTCGAGAGCTTCTACCGCGTGGACACCAACCTCACGGTGCCCAAAGTGCCCAAGGACACCTGGACGCTCGAGGTCGACGGGGACGTCTCCAACACGCTCTCCATCAGCTACGACGACCTTCTGAAGATGCCGATGATCGAGCGCGACATCACCATGACCTGCGTCTCCAACGAGGTCGGCGGCGGCTACGTCGGCGCTGGTCGTTGGCTCGGCGTCCGGGTGACCGACATCCTCGCGCGCGCCGGAGTGGGCACCTCCTCCGACCAGCTGCTCAGCACCGCGGTCGACGGCTTCACGATCAGCACGCCGCTCGCGGTGGTCCGCGACGGACGCGACGCGATGGTCGCTATCGCCCTCAACGGCAAACCGCTGACCGAGGCTCACGGCTTCCCGGCCCGCCTGATCACGCCCGGGCTCTACGGGTTTGTCGGGGCGACCAAGTGGCTCACCAAGCTGACCTTGACCACGTATGCCGCGCAGCAGTCCTACTGGACCCAGCGGCAGTGGGCGACCGACGCCCCGATCAAGACCTCCGCGCGCATCGACACCCCAGCGCCCCTGTCCACGATCCCGGCGGGCAAGTCCGTCATCGGCGGCGTGGCCTGGGCGCAGCACCGGGGGGTCGGCAAGGTCGAGGTCCAGATCGACGGTGGGGCCTGGCAACCCACCCAGCTGGGTCCGGACGCCGGCGTCGACTACTGGCGTCAGTGGTACCTGCCCTGGGACGCGACCTCGGGGCAGCACTCCGTCGCGGTGCGCGCCACCGACCTCGAGGGACAGGTCCAGGCCGACCAGCGTGTGACGCCGTTCCCTAACGGTTCCAGCGGCATACAGCAGGTCGTCGTTCTCGTCTCGTGACCAGAACGCCGGTTGTTCACAGCAATCCGGGCTTACAGCAGCAACGAATACCTATTACAAGAGGCGCTGACAAGAAAAAGCGCCACCCACCAGCTCCACCACCAGCACCACCACCACTATGCAGGGGAGAACCACCATCATGAACGCCAAGCGCACCTACGCTCTCGTGGCACTCGCTGCCGCGCTGCCGATCAGCCTCGCGGCCTGCGGATCCACCACGACGAACGCCTCACCGGGTGCGGCCGCCGCCCCCAGCACCTCCTCCGCGGCCCCGAGCACCTCGTCCGCCGCGCCTTCCACGGCCGCTGACGCGATGGCCAAGCCCTTCGGCGCCGGTTGCGCCGCTGTGCCCGCCGACGGCAAGGGTTCCTTCAACGGCATGGCCACCGACCCGGTCGCCACTGCCGCCAGCCACAACCCGCTCCTGTCCACGCTGGTCACCGCGGTCGGCGCTGCCGGCCTGGGCGACACGCTGAACTCCGCTCCGGCCATCACGGTCTTCGCGCCCACCAACGACGCGTTCGCCAAGATCCCCGCGGACACGCTGAAGTCGGTCCTGGCGGACAAGCCCACCCTGACCAAGATCCTCACCAACCACGTCATCGCGGGCAAGCTGTCTCCGGACCAGCTCGCGGGTGACCACAAGACGCTCGCCGGCACCACCTTGACCGTCAAGGGCTCGGGCGAGGCCTTCACGGTCGGCAAGGACAACGCCAACGTCATCTGCGGCAACGTCCAGACCGCCAACGCGACGGTCTACATCGTCGACGGCGTGCTGATGCCCTGAGATCGTCGATGACCGGTTTCACACCGGCCCGACGAGTTCGACCACCCCGTCCGATCCGGATCCAATCCGGATCGGACGCGGTGCCGAACACCAGTACCGGCAAGCTGTCCCCACCGGTACCACGACAACAAATAGGCATCCTTTCGATGAAGCAGCAGAATGTTCGACATGGCTGAGCTTCGGGTAGTCCCCTCCGGCGATAATCCGCCGGAGGACCTTGACCCCAACACTCGGTTCTCGAACCTGCTCCGACAGTCGTCGTGGGGCGACGAGAGCGCGTTCGCGCAGCTCTACGACGCCGTCGCCCCACGGCTCTACGGTCTGGTCCTTCGAGTCGTCCGCGACCCGGCCCAGTCCGAGGAGGTCACACAAGAGGCCTTCCTCGAGATCTGGAAGACCTCGACCAGGTTCGACCCCGCACTCGGCAGCGCACTCGGCTGGATGATGACCATCACCCACCGAAAAGCAGTAGACCGCGTGCGGTCCGCGGAGGCCGCCGGCCGTCGCGACAACAGCTATCACGAGGCGAACCAGGACGTGGACTACGACACCACTGCCGAAGCCGTCACCGCCTCCCTCGAGGCAGAGCGGGTGCGACGGGCACTGCAGACGCTGACCCCAGCGCAACGCAGCGCTGTCGAGCTTGCGTTCTTCGGGGGATACACACATACGGAGGTGGCATCGATGCTCGGACTCCCACTCGGGACGGCAAAGACGCGCATCCGTGATGGATTGATTCGGCTCCGCGACACGTTGGGGATGAATACATGAACGACGACATCCACATGCTGTCGGGCGCTTACGCGATCGACGCCGTCGACGACATCGAGCGCGCTCAGTTCGAGCGCCACCTCGAGGTCTGCGAGGAGTGCCGCGAGGAGGTCGACAGCCTGCGTGGCGCGGCCACCCAGCTCTCGCTCCTGTTGCAGACCACACCCCCGGAGCGGATGCGCGAGCAGGTTCTGCAGAGCATCGCGGCGGTCCGTCCGCTGCCCCCTCGGGTCAGCCAGGAAGCCGGCGACCGGATCGAGGCCACCAGCCGAGACCGAGCCGGTATGCGGTCGGACTCGGCGCAGCTCGGGCCCGCCTCCGAGCTAGAGCGGCGTCGCGCACAGCGGCATGCAGCTCCCCGTCGTCGGTCGGCCTCGCGCTGGCTTGTCGCCGCAGCGGCTGTGGTCGCCATCGGTGGCGGTGCCACGGTGGCGCTGCACCCGTGGGACCGGCAGTCGCAGAGCCAGCTGACCGTCGCGCAGAGTGTCATCCAGGCGCCCGATGCGCAGCGGGTCGACCAGACCCTTGCCGACGGGGCGACCACCTCGGTGGTGCGTTCCAAGTCGGTCGGCAAGGCGGTCCTCGTGGCCAACAACCTGCCTGCCGCACCGGACGGCAAGGTCTACCAGCTGTGGCTGCAGAACCCGCAGGGCGCTTTTGTCTCCGCCGGGTTCGTGCCACCCCGCGCCGGTGGCAGCACCGAGACGGTTGTGCTGCAGGGTGATGCCGTCAACGCGGCGGGTGCCGGTATCTCGGTAGAGCCGTCCGGCGGGTCCCTCCAGCCGACCAGCACGCCGATCGCGCTCTACGCGTTCGCCTGACCCTGAGCACGCCGTACGGCCCTGCCCTCCGCCGACCGGACTGACGAAACCCCCGGTTCCGACGCCATGTGTGGCATAGGAACCGGGGGTTTCCTGAGTCCGGACCAACCATGCTGTGAGTTCGCTGTTGGTGAGGGTGACGACACATCCGTGGGCCGAATCGGGACGAACTACTACCGACAGACCACGCGCGATCTCCGGCATTCCGGACTCAACAAAGGACCCTTCCTCATGTCTCAGCACGCCAGCCCATCCCCTCTACGGCGGGTCGCCGTCGTCGGGTCCGGCGTGGCTGGGCTCACCGCGGCGCACGTGCTGGCCAAGCAGTGCCACGTCACGCTGTATGAGGCAGCCCCTCGCCTCGGCGGGCACGCGGACACCCACGAGGTCACCGTCGGCGGCCAGGTCGTCAACGTAGACACCGGTTTCATCGTCCACAACGACCGCACCTACCCCACCCTGCTGCGCCTCTTCGACGAGCTGGGCGTGCAGACCCAGGACTCGGACATGAGCATGTCCATCCGCGACGATGACGCCGGCCTCGAGTATGCCGGTGCGCGTGGTCTGCGGGGCCTGTTCCCGGTCGCTCGAAACCTGCGCAACCGGGACTACCTGCGCATGCTCGGCGAGGTGCGCAGGTTCCACGCGCAGGCGCGGAAGCTGCTCGCCGCCAAGCCCGAAGGGGCAGCCGAGAACTTGCCGGACCACGACCCCGCAGCCGTGGAGACGGTGCGCGACTTCGTCGGCCGCGGGGGTTTCAGCGACTACTTCCAGACCTACTTCCTGGCGCCCCTTGTCGCCGCCGTCTGGTCCTGTGACCCAGCCGTCGCGCTCGACTACCCCGCGCGCTACCTCTTCACCTTCCTCGACCACCACGGCATGCTGACGGTCTTCGGTTCGCCGACCTGGCGCACCGTCACGTCCGGCTCCGCGCGGTACGTCGAGCGGGTGGCCGCTGGGATCCAGGACATCCGTCTGGGGCACCGCGTGACCTCAGTGACCGAGGCCACGGACGGGGTTCACGTCATCGGCGGGAGCGGCGCGACCGAGACCTTCGACGCGGTCGTCCTCGCAGCGCACCCGCACCAGAGCCTGGCCATGCTTGCCAACCCGACCGAGCTCCAGTCAGAGGTGCTGGGCGCGATCCACTACTCGCCCAACGTCGCTCAGCTGCACACCGACGAGTCCGTTCTCCCGCGTAGCAGCGCCGCCCGGGCGTCCTGGAACTACTGGCGGCGTCCTGGCGGCGACGAGCACGCGAGCGTCCTCGTCTCCTACGACATCAGCCGGCTGATGCGGCTCGACGTCACGGACCGTCGTTTCATCGTCACCCTCGGTGGCGAGGACCGCGTCGACCCCTCGACTGTGATCGACACGATGCACTACGAGCACCCGCTCTACACGCCCGAATCGGTTGCCGCCCAGGCGAGGCTGCCCCAGATCATCACGACGCGAGTCGCCTTCGCCGGCGCCTACCACGGGTGGGGGTTCCACGAGGACGGCGCGAAGTCAGGACTCGTCGCGGCTCAACATCTCGGCGTGGACTGGCTGGACCGGGCGTCCAGCCAGACGCGAGTCGAAGGTCGCGCCGATATCGGCCCCGAGCTCCTGAGTAAACCGGAGTCCCAGACCGCGCCGATCGCCGTCGGGTCATGAGCTCGGCCACCGGCGTCCCCTCGACGGCGCGCCTGTACGAGACGACGGTCCGGCACGTCCGAACCTCGCCGCTGAAGCACGACTTCGTCCACCACAGCTACTCGTGGTTCGTCGACCTTGACGACCTGCCTCGTCTGGGATGGCTGTCTCCGTTGGCCCGTTTCGAGGCGCGCGATCATCTGGGTTCGCCTGACGCCACGCTGCGCGAGAACCTCGACGTCTTCCTCGCGACCCGCGGCGTGGACCTGCGGGGAGGTCGGATCACGATGCTGGCCAGCGCTCGGGTGCTCGGCTACACCTTCAACCCCATCTCCGTCTTCTGGTGCTACCGCAGCGATGTCGACGCTGACGGCGAACTCGAGTGCGTCGTCGTCGAGGTGCACAACACCTACGGCGAGCGACACGCATACCTCGTTCGCACCGACCTCAGCGCGCGGGCCAGCACCGACAAGGCGCTCTACGTCAGCCCGTTCAACGACGTCTCAGGCTCCTACGAGCTGCTGCTGCCCGAACCCCACGACCGCGCGCAGGTCTCCGTCACGCTCAAGCGTCCCGGCGCGACTCCGTTCGTCGCAACGCTGAACGGGCACGCCCGACCGATGACCCGGGCCACCGTGCTGCGCACGGCGCTTCGGCACCCCTTCGAACCCCTGGTCGTCACGGCCAAGATCCGCTGGCACGGCATCCAACTGTGGATGCGCCGGCTCCCCATCCAACCCCGACCGACCCACCGACACCAAGAGGCAGTCCGATGACCACCTTCATCTCACCCGAGCTCCACTCCGGACTCGACACCAGCCACTGGCCGGACCTGGGCCGGATGCCCGGCGCCCTCAAGCGCAACGTGCATGCCCGGGTCGCCCGACGGCTGTTCGACAGCGTCGTGGCCCGGCTCGACGTCCGTGTCGAGCTGCCCGACGGCACCGTAGTCGGTCGCGCCGCACACGTACCCAGCGCCCCGGTCATGGTGCTGCACCACCCCGACCGGTTCATCTCTCGCCTCGGCGCGGCCGGTCTCATCGGGTTCGGCGAGTCGTACATGGCCGGAGACTGGGACTCACCGGACCTCGGCCGGGTCCTGTCGGTCTTTGCCGAGCGGATGGCCAACCTGGTGCCCCAGCCGCTGCAGAAGCTGCGCGCGCTGTATGTCGCGCGGCACCCCAGTAGCGAGATCAACACCACGAAGAACACGCGCTCCAACATCTCACGCCACTACGACTTGTCCAACGAGATGTTCGAACAGTTCCTCGACCCGACGATGAGCTATTCCTCGGCGCTGTTCGACAACGCCGTGTCCGTTCGACCCTCGTGGGACGACCTCGCTCCCGCGCAGGATCGCAAGATCGACCGGCTCCTCGACGGCGCCGGGGTCGGCGAAGGCAGCCGCGTCCTCGAAATCGGCACCGGCTGGGGCGAGCTCGCCATCCGGGCGGCTCGCCGCGGTGCCATCGTCCGTAGTGTCACGCTCTCGCAGGAGCAGCAAGTGTTGGCCCAACGTCGGGTTCGCGAGGCGGGGTTCGAGGACTCGGTCACCGTCGACCTGCTCGACTACCGCGCCGTGGATGGCCAGTACGACGCCATCGTCTCCGTCGAGATGATCGAAGCGGTCGGGTACGACTACTGGCCCACCTACTTCGAGACGATCGACCAGCACCTCGCTCCCGGCGGGAAAGTCGCGATCCAGGCGATCACCATGCCGCACGACCGGATGCTCGCCACCCGCAACACCTATACCTGGGTGCACAAGTACATCTTTCCCGGCGGCTTCCTACCGTCCACCGAGGCGATCGACCAGGTGACGCGCGCGCACACGACGTTGCGGGTCGCCGACCGCCTCTCGATGGGGCAGAGCTACGCCCAGACCCTGCGCCTGTGGGACGAGCGTTTCGCCAGCCACGCCGCGGAGGTCGGTCGGCTCGGCTTCGACGCGGTCTTCCGTCGGATGTGGCACTTCTACCTCGAGTACTCGCGGGCCGGCTTCACCTCGGGCTACCTCGACGTCCAGCAGTTCGTACTCCAGCGTGAGGACAACCGATGACTCTCCTCGACGAGACCCAGCCCCAGACCCCGGCCCAGCATCCTCAGACGACGCATCCTCAGACGACGCGGCAGGTCGAGGGCGTGGCGACGAAGCTCGCGGCCGCCCTTCGTCCGGTGGTCGGCGGCGACCTGCCGGTGCGTCTGACCGCCTGGGACGGCAGCGTCGCAGGGTCGCTCGAGGACCCCGACGCGCCGTCGGTCACCCTCCGCACGCCCGACGCACTCCGCCGAATCCTTTGGCGCCCGGGCGAGCTCGGGGCGGCACAGGCATACGTCACCGGCGAGCTCGACGTCGAGGGCGACCTCGACGCCGCCCTCACCCACGTGTGGCAGGTCTCCGCGGCTCGCGGGCTGACCGGCATCCGGCCGAACCCGGCCGCACTCGCCGGCCTCCTGCGGGTCGTCCGCGAGATCGGTGCGCTCGGCGCCCCGCCCGGAGCACCGGACAGCCAGGCCGTGCTGCGTGGGCGACTGCACAGCCACCGCCGCGACCGTGACGCGATCCACCACCATTACGACCTGTCGAACGACTTCTACTCCCTGATCCTCGACCCACACATGGCTTACTCGTGCGGCTACTGGCGGTCTGAGGACCCGTCGTACACCGTCGAGGACTCCCAGCGCGACAAGCTCGACCTCGTCTGCCGCAAGGTCGGCCTGGGCCGGGAGGGCATGCGGTTCCTCGACATCGGCTGCGGCTGGGGTTCGCTCAGCCTGTATGCCGCCGAGCACTTCGGCGCCCAGGTCACCGGAGTGACCATCGCCGCCGAGCAGAAGCGGTTCATCGACCAGCGGATCCGCGAGCGCGGGCTGCAGGACCGGGTCGAGATCCGGCTGCAGGACTACCGCGAGATCGTCGGAGGTCCGTTCGACGCTGTCGCCTCTCTCGAGATGGGCGAGCACGTTGGTCAGAAGAACTACGCGACTTATGTGAAAGCATTGCGCGACAACGTGGTTCCCGGTGGGCGGGTGCTCGTCCAGCAGATGTCCCGTCGCGGTCGCTTCCCCGGCGGCGGCCCGTTCATCGAGTCGTTCATCGCCCCCGACATGCACATGCGCCCCGTCGGGGAGACGGTGGGCTTCATCGAGGACGGCGGTCTCGAGGTGCGCGACGTCCACGCGATGCGCGAGCACTATGTGCGCACCGTGCAGGCCTGGCACGAGACGTTCGAGGCCAACTGGAACACGGCCGTCTCCCTGGTGGGCGAGGAGGTCGCGCGGGTCTGGCGGCTCTACCTCGTCGGTGGCGCGATGGCGTTCCGGGACGGCCGGATGGGGGTCGACCAGATCCTCGCAGTCCGGCCAGGAGCGCACGGCGGCGAGTCGGGTCAGCCGTGGGTGCGACCGTCCGAGTGGTCCTGACCGGACCATGGATCCGCTCGTGAAAGAGTCGGGGATGACCGACATCGGCTTCTCGCTATCGAACTTCCTGTTCGTCAGCGGTGTCTCGCTCCTCGTGGTGCTCATCCTCATGACGGTGACGGCGCTCATCGGACGGCGCCAGGGTCGGGTCAGTGTTGTCGACACGGCGTGGGGCATCGGCTTCCTCGTCGTCGCGGTGGTCGCGGGCTCCGTCGGGACCGGTGTGTTGTGGCGGCGCCTGTTGCTCACGGCTCTCGTCGCGGTGTGGGCTGGGCGGCTGGCCCGGCACATGCACACCCGTAACAAGGGCAAGGGTGAGGACCCCCGCTACCAGAAGATGCTGGCGGACCAACCGGGCGACCCGTTCCTCGTGGCGATCCGCAAGGTCTACCTCGTGCAGGGCGCGGCGGTCTGGTTCGTCTCGCTGCCCATCCAGGTGAGTGCTGCCTCGGGCGGCGGGATGTGGTGGGTCGCGGTGGTCGGCGCCATGGTCTGGGGCCTCGGCGTGATCTTCGAGAGTGTCGGGGACGCCCAGCTCGCGGCGTTCAAGGCGGACCCGTCCAACAAGGGCACGATCATGGACCGCGGTCTGTGGTCGTGGACCCGGCACCCCAACTACTTCGGCGACTCGTCGGTCTGGTGGGGGCTGTGGCTCGTCGCGGCCAGTGCCTGGCCGGGTGTGCTCACGGTGCTGTCACCGGTGGTGATGACGTACTTCCTCGTGTTCGCGACCGGCGCTCGACTGCTCGAGTCACAGATGTCCGAGCGCCCGGGCTATCCCGAGTACCAGCAGCGGACCAGCTACTTCATCCCGCGGCCCCCGAAGAGCCGAAGCGGCGCCTCCTAGATTTCCCGACCGGGCTCACGTTCTTGTGGGTTTTCAGGTCGTCGGAGGGTCCGAAACCGGTGAAGAGATGAGTGTGGTGCCGGCGGACGCGCTTGGGCCTTCACCACGTTGATCAGTCCCGGATCGCTGTTCTCGACCGAAGGGTGGACGGCGACCTTCCGCGCGTACGCCGGTGGGTCCTCGCCGGGGTCGACGTGCTCGAGGACCTGAGCGCGTTCGTCGCGGCACACCTGACGGGGGGCGCCGCGGGGCTGGTCGGACGGGTGACCGGAGGCGCGGCGACCGCCAAGCTGGTCCTGCTCCTGCCGGTAGGCGTACTGGCGGTCCGGACCCTGGCGAAACCGGCGGTCCGCAGGGTCGTCGGCTCATGGCTGCGGGGTTTCTACACGCAGCGGTTCTCCATCCTCGCGGTGCTGCCGATCGCCCTGCTCAGCATCCCGGCGGGCTCGGACCTGCTCGACCAGCTGCCCGACGTGCAGCGCCGGTGGGTCGCCGACGCCCAGCGGGCGCGTCACGCAGCGTTCGCCGTCCTCGTCGTCGCTGTGGTCACCCTCGGTGTCCTGCTGCTCGGTCGGCTGCGATCCGGGGAGATGTGGCGACGCACCGGCGTCTCGGTCGAGAACGAGGGTCTCGCGGTGCTGCGCCTCGGGCTGGCGGCGCCGGCCGTGATCGTGCTTGGACTCGTCGTCGTCGCGCTGCGCCGAGGCGGGTTGCCCTGGAGCATGCCGGGACTGGAAGGGCTGCGCCTGCTCTTGTTCCTCGCCGTCCCGCTCGGCATCATCGCGCTGTCGGCACTGATCCGCCAGCAGCTACAGGTTGGTCAGCATGCCAACGAGCCCACTTGGTGGAGAAAGCATTTCGAGGTCCGCCCACACCGCGTGCCCAGCGACGAGGAGAAGCTCACGACGGTGCTGGCCGGCGACATCATGACCGCCGTCTCGGTGGTAGTCGCGACGCTCGGGCTGGTGCGATCTTTCACTGCGGTGGCGGCACGGGAGCGGTCGGCCTCGAGGGCGGGTCCGCCTGGGCCGTGCCCGCGCTCGTCGTGGGGGTCGGGTTGGCGTTGGCTTCGGGCCCCTGACCAGGTGGGTCGCTGCTCGGCTGACCGACGAGACGCTCGTCGGCGGCGTCCACACAGACCGCTCACCGTGGGCGAAGCTCAAGGCCACACTCACGCCGTCGGTCCAGGTTCCTGCACGGCTTTGGCTGCGGCTGGGCGTGCTCGCCGTCGGGGTTATCGGCACCTCCTTTTTGGCGCTGCTCGCGGCCACCGCAACAAGCGGAGCTCGGCGACACGGCGAGCGCGGTCCCCTCGGTGACGGCCAACGGCTCGCTGGCCGACGCCATCCGCCTGGCCCGCCCCGACCCGTGAGCGACAACCCGACCCCACGCCCATCCCCGACTGCTCCGCCTCGACAACGACAACGACAACGACAAC
>NZ_JBDTKA010000040.1:0-5300 GCF_039935575.1 Lapillicoccus sp. | reverse complement strand
AGCGGCAGGTTGCGGTGGCCCAGGCCATCGAGGATGCCGTTACCCTCAACCCGGGGATGAGCGCACTCGAGGTCGGCGGTGGCACCGGTCGTCTGAGCATCTTGCTCTCCGACCGGGTCGGCTCCGTTGTCGTGACCGACCCCTCCGCCGGAATGGTGCAGGTAGCTCAGGAGCGGATCGAGGCGGCCGATCTCAGTGACCGACTCCGCGCTGTCCAGGCAGACCTCACGACAGACCCCCTCGATGGCGCCTACGACGTGGTGTGGAGCTCCATGGCGTTGCACCACGTTCAGGACCTGGATGGGCTGCTGCGGTCCGTGGCGGGGCTCCTGGTCAACGGTGGTCGGCTGGCCATCGCGGACCTTGACGAGGATCCCGACGGCGCCTTCCACGCTGAGAGGGCCGACTTTGACGGACATCACGGATTCGACAGGCAACGCCTCGCAGAGCAGTTGGCCCACGCCGGGTTCGCCGAAGTCAGCTTCGTTGACGCTACGACCATCCTCAAGGGCGACCGCGAGTTCGTCGTGTTTCTGTGCACGGCTACCAAGGGTGCATGAACCCGGCGGAGATCGCGGAGTGGGACAAGACGTTCCGTTGTCACCCAGCACGGCAGAGCCAATCGGTTCAGCGACGACCTCGGGACGGCCGAGCGGGCAGGACTGGTCTCGGTCGACCCACACTCACACCGGCTCGCGTTCACCCATCCACTTATCAGGGCGGCCGTTGTGAGCCTGGCCACCGACACAGGGCGGAGGGCGGTGCACGAGACTTTGGCCGGCCTCTTCGAGGACGAGCCTGACCTGCGCGTCCAACATCTTGCCGAAGCAACATCCGACGTCACCGGGGCGCGCTGCGAGACGTGGCCGAGCTGCTGACCAGGGCGCGACAGGCTGATCCACAGCTGGACAGCTCGCTGGCCACCGCGGTGCTGGCGGCGTTCGTCCTGCTCAACGGCGAAGGCGACCTCGACACCGCGCACCGGCTGCTCGTCGCCGCACTCGAGACGACGGCGACCATTTCGGTACCGGGTCACGTTCTCGACGAGACCATCCATACGCTGACGCTGGTGTGCTTCTTCGGTGACCGTCGTGAACTGTGGGCGCCGTTCAAGGCGGCTCTGGAACACTTTGGCTCCGAGCTCTTTCCGATCCAGGTCCTGGCGGCGACGACCTTCGCCGACCCGCAGCGCTCGACTCCGACCAACCTTGTGGCGCTCGATCAGATCATCGCCGGCCTGCATCACGAGACTGACCCTGTGCACATCGTGCGAGTCGCGATCGCCGCCAACTTCGTCGGACGACTGGACGGTTGCCGCGATGCGCTACTTCGCGTCATCGTTGACGGACGCAGAGGCGGTGCGGTGGCCTCCCCCAACACCTCACATCAGCAAGGGTGTTGCAACGACCGACTGAACCCGCCAACCGTATACGGGACACTCCGAGGGTCGGTGGCGATTTCGGACGGTCAGGTTCGGATTCGTCTGTTGCTGTGCCGGTGAGTGTTCGTCTACCGGGATGCGTCCCGGGTTCGATGCCCTGCGTCAGCCTTTAGGCGCAGTAGTGTCTGAGCGATCGCGCGCTGGTTGCGCGCGGGCCAGCCGAGAAGCCTGATGAACCATCGGCCGAGCCTGGAGTAGTACGAGTAGTCGAACGACTCCGTGACCCGAGTGCCACCAGCTACGGGTTCCAGTTCGTACCGCCAGCGCTGGGGCTCGAAGTGTCGCCATGCGATGAGCCGGTTCGGCTCGAACTCCACCACTCGGTTGGTGACCCGGTAGGGAACACCGAACAGTCTCATGGACATGGTGAACGGCGACCCCATCGATAACCGCGCTGGCCCGCGCCGCAAACACCGGACGGTCGTGGAGCCGTCGATCTTGACGTGCTGGGCCGGGGTGGTGAGCAAATCGAAGACGACCTCGGCCGGAGCCTCGATGTCGATCGTCTGCTTCACCACGTGCCCGGTCATGACTCGAACCTAGCTTGGGGCTCGGAGTGCGTGTGCCCCTGAACGTCCTTGGCCTGCCTTGTGCTCCTCGGCCGGTCTACGAGAAACCTCGATCATCGGACCGGTCTACTTGTGTCCGAGCCCCCCGGTGTGCCGAGAACCTCGCCGGATGCCGTTGCGCTCTTATCCTTGCCCGATGAGCGAGATGACGGCCGTCCGCAAGTACTACGACCGCATCGGTCGTGGCCAGGACACCCAGCGCTTCTACGAGGATCCGCCGACCGATCGACTCCGCCAGTGCGCGGAGTTCGAGACCGCGGCCTCGCTGGTCGAGTTGTGCTGCGGCACTGGACGTTTCGCTCGTACGCTGCTTCGCGAGCAACTACCGGCGGTGGCGAGCTACCGCGGGTTCGAGTTGAGTGGGCGGGCAGCGGCCATTGCGGCTTCGCGGCTGAGGCCGTGGGCCGGACGGGCCGCGGTGACACGCATTGACGGAGATCCACCGCTGCCGCTGGATGAAGCTGCGGCCGATCGTTTCATCGCAAACTACGTGCTCGATCTGATGCCGCCAGCCCAGGCGTGCCAATGGTTGGACGAGGCGCATCGGATCCTCGCGCCGGCCGGGTTGCTATGCCTGGTCAGCATCACCCCAGGGGTCGGCCACGCGTCGCGCTTGGTGTCCGACACATGGACGCGACTGTGGCGTCACCGACCGTCGCTCGTCGGAGGCTGCCGACCGATCGAGCTTCTCGACCTTCTCGCCCCGGACCAGTGGGCTACCCGCCACCACGAGGTCGTGACCGCTTGGTCGGTCAGCTCAGAGGTAGTCGTAGCGCAGCGCCGGTGAGTGGTTGAATCTCGACCTCGCGCAGACATCTTGTACCGAGTCCGCAGCTCGACCGACGCGGATCCCCACGGGGATCGTTACCTGGATCGAATGCAGGTGCCACCGCCGACACAACCAGGATGCACGCGGACGATTGACCCCAGCGAGTACTGAGCAGTCATGGCGAGACCCGCCTGTTAGTCGGGATGCGGATGAGGCTTCCGGAGACAGCCAACGCGGAGCGCGCTTCTCGCCCAGGCGAGAGTTGGGAAACATCGCCCGGGCTGAGCGTCGGAAGGTGGCCGGCAGCCGGGTGTGACAGCCCGCTCGGGATGGCGTCACCGCCACAGACGCGAACATCGTCGTCCATACGAATGCGCAGCCCTCTCCGCTCGGGTGGCGTTAGGCCCGCCTTGCATGTGGCCCAAACACGCACCATTCCCTGAAGCGAGGCAGCCACCACGACCCGGCGGCCGTCGGGTTGGGCACCTGGGTCGAGACGGTGCAGGCGCCGCCTGACGCGAAGCCGTCCTCGGTCAAATCGTCCGTGTGCTGGTCCGGGGGCAGCAGCCTCAGATCTCAAAGTGCGGCAACGTCCGGCGCCTCGGTCGGTGCGGAAGGCAGTGCGGCCAGCGGACTCGCTCGGCGCATGGGATCGCGGTAGTCGGCCCACCGGGGCGGACCCCAGACGCCACCGGTCCAGTCGGCGACTGCGAACAGCCCGGGCTGGTCCGAACCTCCGACGCGGTAAGTACCAGGCGAGCCTGGAACATCTGCGCTACCCACAACCGGGCGGCCGAAGACGATCGGCGCCCGTCCATGGGGGTTCTCGACCTGTCGACACGCAGCAGAAGCGCGTAGAGGCCCCGCTGCTCGAGGTCGGGCCAGCGCCCCCAGACGCCGTCACTGGAGTAATACTCGAGAAAACCTTCCATCTTCACCGAATTGACCTGCTCGGGATCGACCTCGCTCGGTATCGGTGCTGGCCGCGAGGTGCACGGCGGCCAGGAGCTGGTGACAGACGCCGGCGTCCGATGATTACCACGTCGAACTGGGCTCTTCGCTCGGCGCGCGAGAGCCGTTGGTGAGACGACTTCGATTCCCGTACGCCAGTACTTGAAAGTGTTCACCGCGCCCTACCCCCATCTCGCTGACCTGGGGTATAACAAGAAGGCAAGACGCACGGATTCTCACAGTCTTGTCCACATCCTCAGCCCACCCGCCGTTGGCCTAAGAGCGTTCCCGTACGAGGGACCCCTGTGACAATTCGATCCGGGCAGGTCTTACGGGGCGCTCAGGCTGGCGCATCCTCGTTGACGTGTGGTGTTCCCGGAGGTCGTTAAGCGGTGGTCCAGCAACCACCTGGGCTACGAACTCGGCCCAGACTCATTGCTCAGCCACCGCTCATTCGCGGGAGACGTTACGCGAGGTAGTTGCCCAGAGTCTCGAGCAGGCCCCGGCTGCCTTCCTCGCGGGCCGGTCCGTCGGCCCAGAACTGGTCGAAGAAGACACCGTGCTCGACGTGCGTGAACCGGGTGCTCTCGTCGATCGGCTCGAACTCGAACGACGCCACCGACGTCGACATGTGGACCCTGTCGAGCCACATGTCGTACGTCGTGACGATGCGGACGTGTTCGACGATGTCGGTGTACGTGGCCACGTACACCGAGACCGGACCGTCGTGGAACGTCCCCTCGGCGACGTCGCGTCCGCCAACGCGGAAGTCGAACGCCCACTCACCGGGCTCAATGGTGTCGCCGGCGCCCCACCAGCCCAGCTTCTGGTCCTCCTCGGCGAACGCGTCCCAGACGCGCTCGAGACGAACGGGGTAGTCGCGGGTCAGGGTGAACCCGGCGCGGGCGAGGCGGCGTTCGATCGTCATGAGGAGGTCCTATCGGGTGAACGTGACGTGGATCGTGCCACTCTCGGCCACTTCCGTCGCCACCGTGTGGGTGAGCTCGAGGCCGCGCAGGTCCTCCCACAGTCGCTGGCCCCGGCCGAGCAGAACCGGGGCGATCATGACGTGCAAGTCATCGACCAGCCCGGCGCGCAGGAAGTCGCGAGCGGTGCTGATGCCACCGCCGACGCGCACGTCCAGGCCCTCGGCAGCCTCGCTCGCCTCGGCGAGCACGTCCTCGGTTGCGGCGCTGCGGAAGTGGAACGTCGTGGCGCCGGCCATCGGGATCGACGGACGCGGTGCGGTGTGGGTGAGGATGTAGACCGGGGTGCCGAACGGCGGCTTCTCACCCCACCAGCCCGTCCACTCCGGGTCGTCGGGGAACGTATGCAGCCCGAACATCCCCGCGCCCATGATCTCGGCGCCGACGTCGGCGAAGTGCGCGGCGGCGTGGGAGTCGTCGACGCCGGTCGTACCGGTGCCGCTGGTGTCGCCGAAGACGCGCTCGTGGAACGTGCGGGTCGCGGCGTACGCCGCTGTGAGGCGCCCCCAGTCCTCACCCATCGGATTCTCCGGGGTCTGGCCGGCCGAGGTGTAGCCGTCCAGCGAGGTGAACAGGTCGATGCG
>NZ_JBDTKA010000039.1:0-47046 GCF_039935575.1 Lapillicoccus sp. | reverse complement strand
GACCGCGGCGCCTCGTGGGTGCTGACCCGGATAGGCCCGTTCGACCTCGACCTCGCCGAGGTCCGACGGATCGTCGAGGCGGGTCCCTGAACTGACATGGGCCGGCCAGGCCGCCCGAGCTCGACTACGCGGAACGCTCCGGAGCTGGGTAGTCACAAATGCAAATGCAGACCCGTAGGCGGCGGTAAGAAGCACCCTTGAGGCCGCCCGATCGGGCGGTAGCAGATTTCCCGCCCTCGGTCCGCAGATCGGATACACGTCCGTCGTCGGAGCCTCATGAGTGCCTGCCTGGTCGGGAATCGACGTGACCAAGGCGGGGTGGCCAAGATTCGAAAGTTCCCCATCTCGTAGGCGCGTCAGCGCCTGTACGCTCGCGGCATGAAGCGGTCGTCCGCGGTGGTGGCCGGATGCGTCACCGCGACGGCAGCCGTTGCGGGCAACGCGTTTATCGGCCGGGACGCCATGGCCTGGTTCGGGGACCTCAACAAGCCGCAGTGGCAGTTGCCCATGCCCGGATTCATCGTGGTCGGGACTACGTACTACGGCATCGTCGGATACGTGTTGGCCCGCGCCATAGACCGCGGCGATGCCGAGACGGTCAGGTGGGCTGGCACGGTGTTGGTCGCCAACGAGGCGTGGAACGCATTGCTTTTTGGTCGCCGAAGTCCCAGCACGGCCTTTGCCGGGCTGTTCGGCTTCTTGGTCCCGTTGGCTTTCCTGCAGCGGTCCGTGTGGTCGGATAAGCGTTCGCGGGCAACGCTATTGCCGTACACCGCGTGGGTGATCGCGTACGACCTGCCGTGGAGCTACCGACTCTGGCGGCTCAACACACTGTCAGCGCGGTAGGCGCGGTAGCGCCGCGCGGGTGGCTCATTCGACACTTGCGTCGTGGACGAGATGCAGGCTGCCTGCAAGATGGCGGCGTTGCATGGGCACGCCAACTCTCCGTCACGCCGGTAGGTCCCGCTGCCACAGCGGTCCCCCGAGCGACTGCCACCGGTTGGGCCTCCGTGGACTTTGAGGCGGAAGACCACAGCTGAGTCCGACTCACGGAAGCTGTCCATCTGTCCGCGGTCGCGGCTGGGAGCGCCCCCAGCTGGACGAGGAGCGGTGTTGCATGACCCTTGAGGTACGACGGTGCTGTCTCGCAGGGGGCTGCTTTACGCGTAGACGATGACGTCCAAGATCTGCAGCGATTCCAGGCGCACTCCGGCGGCGGCCGAGCGGGCCTTGTTGGTCTCGATCTGAGCGATGAGCGCGTCAGCGCTGTGACGATCTTCGAAGACCATGGTGTTGTAGGAGCGCTGGCCGTCCGTGGAGCGGGCCCACACGCCTTGGACGAACCCGGGCAGGGCGCGAACGCTGGGGACAATACGATCCTCGAACTCGCGGTCTCGGGTCGGGACGTCGGCGCCGTCACTCTGAAGGATCCACACCGTTTGGACCGAACATTTGCTCATCGAAACTCCTCTCGTCAGTTCACCAACCTGAGCTAGTGAGCCTCACCAGTGACAGTCACTAGTGAAGTCATCCAGTAGAGTGACACACACCATGGGGAGCGTCAAGGTCAAAGCACCGACCCGCAAGGCGAAGGCCGCTGCGACCAGGCAGCGGATCATCAAGGCGGCGACAGCCGAGTTCATCGCCAGCGGGTACCACGGCACGCCCATGGCGAGCATCGCTAAGCGGGCCGGAGTTGCCGTGCAGACCGTCTACTTCATCTTCCACACCAAGCCGGAGCTTTTCGCTGCCGCCCTGGACGCGGCCGTGTTAGGCCCGGAGGGGAAAGTCCCCATGGAGCAACGGTGGGCACGAGACGCCGTCGAAGGGTCGCGAGCCCCCCAGGCAGCGGTCGAGTCGTTCATCCGCGGCAGCGCGCCGATCCTGCGCAGGGCATCCGCGCTCAATACCGTCGCCCGCGGCGCCGCCCCTACCGATACGGAGCTCGCCGAGGTCTATCACTCGAGGGAAAGGCTGCGCGTCAACGCCTACCGTGACTTCGTCAATGATCTCGCCCTCCCGGTCGGGACGAACTCCGCACGGGCCGCGGACATACTCATCACCATGATCAGTCCCGAGTTCTACCTGACGCTGCGACAGGAGCGCGACTGGCAGCACGCGGAGATCGTCGACTGGCTAGTCACAACGATCCCAGGGCTCATGCTCGGCACAGCCTGAGACCAGCCCCTCTCGCAGCCGCCGGCCCCACCCATCCGAGGTGGCACCCACGACGTCAGACGCCGGCGACCGTAGGCGGTGAGGAAGTGGACGGCACGGCCTTGGGGGAGGGAGCGCTTATGCCAGGTCATCGCCAGGGCCGGGACGTTCTCACCTACATGCCAGGGGACACCCTCGGCGAACCGGACACCTGGCCGGCGTGGGTGCGGTCCGAGGACCTGCTGACGGACATCGGACGGTGGATACGGCGCTTGCACGACACCACCGCGCATTGGCAGCCGCCCGAGACCGCGACCTGGTTCACCGGGCACGCCTGGTCACCTGGACTCGTCATGGGACACCACGACGCGGCGCCGTGGAACGCCGATATCGCCGACGGCCCCCTCACCGGCTTCGTCGACTGGGCCGACGACCTCACCGCCAATGAAGGACGTGGGACTGGATGCCCGTGGGCCGTTGGCCAAGCGCACTTTAATCGACTACACCAGCGATCAAGGCAGTGCCGTGGGGTTACGGGCGGCGACACCGGAGGGGCAGGTCGCGCGGAAATGGGATGCGCGGTGGCCCCGTGGTCGGGTTGCATAGCCACATGCGTTTCGAGCTCTTGACGCCGACGCCGGACCAACTCGACGCCCTCGTGGCTGATTTGTCGTCCTGGCAGCAGGACGGTCTCCCGATCCAGTTGCACCCGGGCGATCTGGGATGGCAGTGGCGCTTCGGGTCGATCACGCTTGCCGAGGTGCTGCGAGTCTGGACCGTCGACGACACGACCATGGCAATCGGGTTCATTGACGGAGGCTCGCTGATCCGCATGGCGATCGCGCCCTCCGCGGACCACGACGAAGCATTCGCGCAGGCGCTCGTAAGTGATCTTGAAGACCCCGCACGGGGCATCCTCGACGCGCCCAAACTGGTCGTCGAAGCCCGCTTCGGCACGGCATTCCGCTCACTGCTGCATTCCCGCGGTTGGGTCGACGATGACCCGTGGACGCCGCTCGTCCGTGACCTGAGTGACCCGGTTGACGATACCGGCTTACGGGTGGAGGTCGTCGGGCCCGAGCGCGTTGACGACCGGGTCGCGGTGCAGCGTGCGGCTTTCGGCCGGTCGACTTTCACGGCCGTGTTGTGGGACGGGATGTCGCAGTCGTCGGCATACCAAAAGGGTCGCTGCTTGGTGGGGTACGACGGTCAGGACAACGCGGTCGCGGGTGTCACGGTGTGGTCGGCTGGGCCTGGCCGACCGGGACTGCTGGAGCCGATGGGCGTCCACCGCGACCATCGCGGTCATGGCTACGGCACCGCGATCAGCGTCGCCGCAGCCGCGGCCCTGCGAAACATGGGGGCCTCCAGCGCACTTGTCGTCACCCCGAGCTCGAACGAAGGCGCCGTCGCGACCTACGCATCAGCCGGTTTCCGGTGCATGCCCGAAGTCACCGACTTCGCTTACAACAGCTGAACTTCACAGGTCCACCAAACGTTCGCTCATCGACCCGGTAACACCGGGGCGCCTTGCCGCTGTCGTCCCGCTGATCGGCACCCTGGGAGTCTGTATTGGCAGTGTCCAGTCCGGTTTCATCGGCCATCCTCGACCCTGCGGTCGCAGCGGTCTCTGAAGCCGTCAGTCTGAGGCGCGATCAGTCAGGTGTTGCGTGGCTTTCGGCGGGCGCAGCAGGGCCCTCCAGGTCGTGAGTAGCCAGCGTTCGAAGTCATCCAGTGTCCAGTGCAGGACGCGTGTTACGAGGAGGAAGGTGTCGGCGGAGCCACCGCAGGTCGACGTGATCTGGCAGCCGCCCATCGTCGGCTGCGGTGGTCCAAAAGGAGCGGATCTGGTCTCGGGTGGCGTCGCGGGCCGCTGAGGCGGCTGAGGCGATGGCGGGTTCAACGGCTGCGGCGGCTTCGGCGACCGGCAGCAATGGCCCGATGCGGGTCATGATGTCGCCAGCGCCGCGAGCAGGGAGCAGCATTCGCTCGTCCAAGGTCGGCGTGGTCAGGCGCGTTTTGCCCAGTCGCGGTCGGCGACGGCAACCGATGCAGTGTCTGCGACAACCGCAACGTCGACCGTTGATAGCAAAGGGTGCCCGACACGCTACCGACAACGCGCCCGGCAGCGCGTCGGCGATCCGGCAGAGCGCCCGGTAACCTCCAATGACGAACTGGTCTTATGTGCCAGGGAGGTGGCAGGGCCGCCCCTGAAGCATGTTGGTCAAGCCGAGTGTCGAACTTGTTGGTGTGGATGAGGTCTTGTCCCGTGTCTGGTCCGACGCATGGCGCGGCCGGGTTGCGCGGCAGTGCGGTGCGCGCGCTCGATCACCGGGATCCCGTTCACCCAGACCCAGTCGATGCCGGTCGCCGCATTGCGCGGCTGGTCGTAGGTCGCCATGTCTTTGACCGTGTGCGGGTCGAACAGGACCAGGTCAGCGGCGTACCCCTCGCGTACAAGTCCGCGCTGGTGAAGCTTGAGCCGGGCGGCGGGCCGACCGGTGAGGTGATGGATACAGTCGACCAGGTCGAGCACGCCGAGTTCGCGCACGTAGCGGGATAGGTAGCGGGGGAAGGTTCCCCAGGCGCGCGGGTGAGGACGTTCGCCGACCAGGATCGCGTCGGAGCCACCGCAGTGTGTGTGGTGCCGCATGATCGTCTGGACGTTCTCCTCGTGCCCGACGTGCTGCAGGATGGTGGTGCCGAGCTGGTCCTGAACGAGAAGCTCAAAGAACACGTCTCGAGGTTCCCGGTTGCTCGCCTGTGCCAGTTCGGCGACCGTAGCGCCGACCCGGTCGGACAGTGCGGGGTTGAGCACGCCACCGATCTGTATGGTGCGCCAGTCTGCGGTGCAGCCGTGGCAGCCGTCGGTGCCGACGTGCTCGAGCTCGTCACCGATCACCGCGCGCTGTGCCGGGTCGCGCAGTCGTTCGAGGAGTGCTGCCGGGCCGCCCGCTGAGGCCCAGCTGGGCAGCAGGGCGCTGAGTGTGGTCGAACCGGCCAGGTAGGGGTAGGAGTCCAAAGTGATGTCTGCGCCGGCGTCGGTAGCGCGGTCAATGAGCTGCAGCAGCTCGTCGGCACGCCCGCGGTTTGGTTCGAAGTTCATGACGGCGTGGGTCAGGTGCAATGGGCAGCGAGCCGACTGGCACAGGTCGATCATCTCGGCGTAGGCCTCGAGGGCGCCGACCCCGTAGGACCGGTGGTGTGGGCTGTAGTAGCCGCCGTGCTCGCCGACCACCCGGCACAGGGTCACCAGCTCCTCGTCGTCCGCGAACATGCCGGGTGGGTAGGTGAGCCCGCTGCTCATCCCGACGGCTCCCTCACGCAGTCCCTGCGTGAGCAGGACAACCATCGCCTCGACCTGCGCCGGTGATGCGGGCCGGTCGTCCGGGCCGACAACCATCAGGCGCAACGTGCCTTGAGGGACGAGGTATGCGGCGTTGCAGGCGATTCCGCGGTCCAGCCGGTCCAGGTACGCCGCGACCGTGTCCCAGTCGTAGGCGAAGTCCTTGGGCGCGCCGTTCCAGCCCGCGATCTGGATCAGTAGTGCAGCGCGCGTGGTTTCGTCGATGGGCGCGAAGGAGAGACCGTCCTGGCCCAGCACCTCGAGGGTGACTCCCTGGCTCACTTTTGCGGTGTGGTCGGGGTTGGCCAGGATTTGGATGTCGGAGTGCGCGTGCATGTCGATAAATCCTGGAGACAGGACCCGTCCCTGCGCGTCGATGGTCCGACGGGCTGCGGGTGCGTTACCGGGTCGCTGGAGTATCTGGGTGATGGTTCCGGCGTCCACGACCACGTCGGCATCGAAGGCCTGCGTTCCCGTTCCGTCGATGACACGGGCGTTGCGGATCAGCCAGTCTGCACTCATGTCGCACCTTCTCAGGATTGTTGCTCAGAACCAGGTGCGAACGAGGTCGACGACCACCGGGTCATTGACGTCAGGATCATCGATGACAGGCACGAGGGTCCACTTGTCGAAGGCCGTGCAGGGGTGGGATAGCCCTAGCCGCAGCTCGTCACCGATCCGTACCGGTGGGGCGCCGTTCGGGTCGAAGGACAGGAAGCCAAGCTGGTCGTTGACCGCTGTCACGGTGACCCCGTCGAGCGGTACCGGGGAGTCACCGCTGGCTCTCGGCCGCCGCAGCTGCACTTCGGGTAACCCTTCGTCAAAGGGAAGATCACGTTTGCCCGCATCGAACAGGGCCAGTCCCGGCTCGGGCTGCGAGGTCACCCGCACCCAGGCGTGCAGGGCGGCGCGTAGTGCCGGGCCGCTGGTGCGCGGCCTTGCTCCCAACGGGGAGATGTCCCTGTAGAACCCGTCGTCATGGGTGACGTAGGCGCCGCTGCGCAGAACCACCCGGGTGCCGGTGTCGACCAGGGGACCCAGCACCTCGCCAACTACGTCGAAGAACGCACTGCCGCCGGCAGTGACCACGGGAGGCACGGCGTCGTCATAGAGCCCGGCGGCCACCAGCTGCTCGTGGACCTCGACCACGTCACGTAGGTAGGCCCGCACCACCTGCAGGCTCTGCTCGTCGAAGTCATGAGCTAGTGCACCCTCGTAGCCGGCTACGCCGCCGAGCACCAGGTGCGGGGATGCCGCGACGGCCCGCGCCACCCGAACGCTGGTGGCGAGATCCCGCGCACCGGTACGCCCTCCGACCCCACCGCGTTCGACCAGGACGTGAACGGCCGGGGCGGCCCCGCACTGCAACGCGCGGGTGTTGAGAGCCTCGTCCATGAGCTCTACCGTTCGCACTGAGTCAGCCCACACCCAGATCTCGATGTCCGGGTATGCCTGCTGCTCGTCGGCGATCCAGTGAAGTGCCAATGGCGAGATGACGCTGTTGGCCACCATCGTGCGGCTGACACCGTAGGCGCGCGCTACACCCAGCTGGGCGAGGTTGGCCACCGTGATCGCCCACGCCCCCGCCTCGAGCTGCTCAGCCCACAGCTGAGGAGCCATCGTCGTCTTTCCGTGCGGCGCAAGCTCAAATCGGCGTTCGGCGCACCAGCGGGCGACGGTGTCACGGTTGTGATCGAGCGCCGGCCTCGACAGGGTCATCAGTGGGGTCGGCAGCTGCGACAGCCGTGGTCGGCGGTCACGAACCTCCGCTACCGTCATGCCCCAGAATGCCGGCGCCATAGCCTTGTACCGCCAGTCCACTCGCTCGTCGTCTAGTGCCGCGACGAGCGCCATATCGAGTGTTGCCGGCATCGTGATCAGTTTCCCTCCTGGCCGTGGCCGGCGCGGGCAGATGATGTCAGCGATGGATGTCGTCTCCCTCGCTCACCGCGATGATGCGTTCTCTCGCAACGATGGTCGGCAGCGTAAGGCGACACAGGCGTGGGTGGCGCGCTAGATGCTTGCGGGCACAGCGGCGACAACGTCGATCTCGACCAGGATGCCGGCCAGCTGCGAACCCACGGTGGTGCGTACGGGGTATGGCTCGGAGAAGAACCGTTCGTACGCCTGGTTGAACTCGTCGAAGTCCGCAAGGTCAGCTAGATGCACGGTGGTTTTGACGCAGTCGTCCATGCTGAGCCCTCGTTCCGACAGGACCGCTTGAATGTTGCGTAGTACCTGGCTGGTCTGGGCTCCGGCCGTGTCGGCGACGGCCCCGGTGACAGGGTCCTGCGGGCCGAAGCCGGCTGTGTAGAACAGGCCGTTCACCTCAATGCCCTGGCTGTACGGGCCAGCAGGCTGCGGTGCGTCCGTGGTGTGAACGGCCGACTTCGTCATAGCAGTCCTGTCTTTGTCATTTGTTGGTTGCTTCGTTCTGCCGCTCACACCAGCTGCTCGTGCAGTCGGGGCGCGTTCTCAACATCAGGACGGATCGAGGCGTAAGCCGTGGCGATGATGCCGATGACGGAGATGAGGGCCGCATAGATGATGACCGGCCAGACGCTGTCGAACGCGACGGTGAGGGCGGTGGCGATGAGCGGCGCAAGCCCGCCTCCAATGGTGTTGGAGAACTGGTATCCGATGTTGACACCGGTGGTGCGCGCTTCCACGTCGAACATCTCACAGAGCATGGTCTGCAAGGTCGCCTGCATGGCCACGCCCGGGATGACGAAGCCGATGATCATGCCCAGCCAGATCAGTACTGCGGTTTCGGTCCGAAAGAGCGCGAACGTAGGGTAGATCAGCAGGGCGAAGCCGATGCACCCGCCGATGTAGGTCCGGCGACGTCCGAACCTGTCCGACACGCTGCCCCAGAACGGCGCGATGAAGATCTGCAGAATCCCCACGAGCAGTGTGCCGATGAAGCCGACCTCCGCGTTGACGCCCTTGGAGACTGTGTATGCGAGCCCGAAGGTGAGAACGATGTACCCGGCGATGCTTTGCGGCAGGCCGATGAGAATGCCGAGGATCGTGTTCTTGGGGTGACGCATGGCCTCCCTCAGCGGGGACTTGCGTTTCGTCTTCTCTGACTTGGCGGCTCCGCTGAACTCCTTGAACTCTTCGGACTCCTCCAGCTTGGACCGCAGCACGACCGCGATGATGGCGAGCACTAGGGCGAAGAGGAAAGGTATGCGCCATCCCCAGGTCAGGAAGAACTCGTGGGAGGTGCCGAGCGCTGCCATCGAGCCAGCCGAGAGCACGTTCGCGATGCCGGCCCCGCTGATCAACATCGCGCCGAACAGACCACGGCGACCCGGCGGCGCGTGCTCGATGACGAGAGAGGCGGCGTTGCCCATCTCGCCGCCTACGAACAGTCCCTGCAGCATCCGAAAGACCAGAAGCAGGATCGGCGCGGCCGCGAACGTGTTCGCGCCGGGAATCAGGCCGATAGCAGCCGTCGAGATGCCCATGCCGACGACGGTGATCATCAGGGCTGTCTTGCGGCCCATCCGGTCCCCCACGTGGCCCCAGACCAGGCCGCCGATGGGGCGTAGGAGGAATCCGAACGCGAACGTCGCGAAGGAGAGAAGGGTGCCCGAGGCCAGGTTCTGGTCCGGGAAGAACACGGTGGGGAACACGGTCGCGGAGGCCAGGCCGTAGAGGTAGTAGTCGAAGTACTCCATCAGCGTGCCGATCGCTCCGCCCGCCACCATGCGACGTTGCTTCGGCGGTATCGCGGACCTCCACGAACCCGGACGTTCCTGAGTTGCCTGAGCCATCAGAGCCACCTTGCCCTTGTCTCGATGCCGGTTGATCCGTGCCTCGCGGTGACTACCACCGGATGCTCGGCAAGTGTGCACGCATCCGAACAGTCTGTCTAGACCCCTAACCGTTTGTCTTCCTGGTTATGGGGTAGGACTGTGTTCGACACATGGGAGGCATGATCAAGGACATGAATGACTCGCCAGCGGACCCGGTGGCTCACATCGGGATCTACGAGTCCGTAGCCGACATCCTCACGGTGTTCAGGCCGGTGATGCGCGCCATGGCTGCAGCCGCCGGCCCAGGATGCGAGGTGGTGCTGCACGACCTGTCCAACCCAGACCCCGACCTTGGACACACGATCGTGGCGATCGAAAACGGACACGTCACTGGTCGCGATGTCGGCGGCCCCTCCAGCAGTCTGGGGGCCAACGTGATCCACAACCAGTCGGCCGAACACAACGCCTTCGGCTACCAGGGGTTGACCAGCGACGGGCGTCAGCTGCGCTGCTCGTCGGTGTATTTCCGCAACACGGCCGGCAGAATCGTCGCGGCCCTATGCGTGAACTATGACACCAGCACCCTGGAGCAGGCCCGGAACCTACTCGACGGTTTGCTGACGCAGGACCCGACGGAGCCTGCCGGCCAACCGACCGAGTACTTCGGTCGTGACCTGGTGACGGTGATGGACGGCATGGTTGCGGAAGCGCTCCGAGAAATCGGCAAGCCCGTGGAGCAAATGAGCCGCGACGACCGGATCACCGTCCTCGCGAAGTTGGACAGCCAGGGCGCGCTGCAGATGAGAAAAGGAGTCGAGAGGGTCGCCGCACGCCTTGGCATCTCCCGGGTCACCGCATACGCCTACCTCGACGAAGCGCGCAAGAACGCTCCGCAGGAGCGTGCGTCGTAGCGGGTGTCACTCGTGGTGCTGGGCGATGTTCAGCACTGTCCCGCCGGGCGCGCGGACGAAGAACCTGCGAATACCCCCACGGCTCAGGAGTCAGAGGGTGAACGATTTCATAGCCGCGTCGACAAGGCGCCGCGTAGGCGTCGTCGACGTCGTCGACCTTGACGGTGAGCAGGGGGTTCTCAGGCAGCGTGAGGTCCGTCGTCACTCGGATGACGCGCATGGGCTTCTCCAGTCGTCGATGTTCCTCAATCGTGCCGCGCGGTCCCGATGGGTGTCCACCCCACACGAGCCGACGCCGGTCGAGCCCTGCTTGACGGACGCAGGTACCCGGGGCACCCGACACCCGGCGAAGTGGCCGGAGGGAGCGGGGCGTCAACGACTACGTGCTAACTGTCTTCGCCCCGTCGGTTACGGGACCCCTGCTGGAAATCACTTATCTCTCCCACCCACCTCAAGGAGCCTGTATGCCGCGCCTCCACCTGCCCTCCGACGCCCTCCATGTCGAGGCGCTGCCCGCAGTCGTCGCCCGCACCGAATGGCAGGCCGATCTCGATGGTCTCCTGGTCCGCGAGAAGGCCCATACCCGCGAGGGCGACGCCATCGCTGCCGCCCGACGACGGCTGCCCATGGTCGCCATTCCTGGCGGCGCCACCGTCGACGGCGCGGACGGGCCGACACCTATCCGGGATGTGTTCGAGGGACGTCGGATGCTCATCGCCTACTTCCACATGTGGCACGACGGGCATACCTGGCCGGAGCAGTGCGAGGGCTGCACCCTGGTGGCCTCCCAGACGCAACGCCCGGAGTACCTGCATTCACGAGACATCACGTTGGCCGTCTTCTGCCAAGGGTCCTATGAGGAAAGCCATCCCTACGCGGCCCTTCTCGAGTACACGACTCCCTGGTACTCGGCGCGCGAGTCTGCGGCGCTGACCGCGGGCCGGGACTTCGGGTTCTACGCTTGCTACGTCCACGACGACGACGGCAACGTCTACGAGACATACTGGACCACTGACCGGGGCACGGAGGCCACCCTCTGGAGCTACGCCTTGATGGACATGACCGTGTTCGGACGACAGGAGTCATGGGAAGACAGCCCGGCCGGGTGGCCTCGACTCGGCCCAGGTCAACACCCATGGCGAGTCGACGGCCGGCCCACCGCGCAATGGGCCCTCACCGACGTACCCGCCCAAAGGAGCTAAGCGACCATGGATATGCGACTGGAGCTCGTCCCGCTTCCCACGGCCGACGTCGAGCGCAGCAAAGCGTTCTACGTCGACCGGTTGGGTTTCCACCTCGACCACGACGTCCAGCCTGGCAACGGCATGCGGGTCGTCCAGTTGACCCCGCCAGGTTCCGCGTGCTCGATCGTCATCGGCGTCGGCATCAGCGACCCTGACGGTCCACGTGTGCTGAACCTGCACCTGGTCGTCGACGACATCGACCAAGCCCGCGAACGACTAGCGAGCCACGAGGTGGACATCTCTCCCGTCAACGACATGGGCGGGGTGAAGTACGCATACTTCAGCGACCCGGACGCCAACTCGTGGGCTCTTCAACAAATCTCACGGTGATCAAAAACCATCGATCCTCCCGAGGGCATCACCAGCAGGCCAAGGCTCGGACGTCGGGCTGGGGACAACGATGCGAGAGGTCTCGTATTGAGTCTGGCCGGTCTATAGCCAGCGTCGGGTCTTCTGGGTGTAGGTGATGTAGTCCTGCCCGAAACGGGTTGCGAGGTAACGCTCCTCGGGTGCGACGAACAGTATCCAGATAGCGATGCCTGCCGCTGGCAGGGTGAGCAGGGGCCACCAGGTGCCGACCAGCAGCGTCGCGCCGACGTAGGTCAGAGCCAGGCCGGTGTACATCGGGTTGCGGCTGAGCCGGTAGGGGCCGTCGGTGAGCAGCCGCGTGACAGGCCGATGCGGGACAAGAGTGGTGCCCCGGCGCCGGACGCGGGCGACCGCGGTTGTCACCAGGAGGATGCCGGCACCACCGAGGATCACACCAGGAAGAATCCTGGTCAGGGAGCCGTCGATCGCCAGTGGAACTGTGGCGGAGCGCAGGGCCATCCCTGTTCCGAACGCCAGGGCATAGAACAGCGGCGGGGGCACCGGAATGACGCGTGCCCCACCCTCTGACATGGTGAGCTTCTCGGCGAGCGGCGTGGCTGGTTTCATGACCACGTCTCGTCCCGACCGATGATGATGGTGTGCAGGATGTCGAGCGGATCCACCGTGGGTTCGGTGTCGGGCCGAGCTCCCCCGAAGGCGGTGTCCACAGCCTTGTGGATCCGGTCGTCGAACGCCTGTGTGCACGCCTCTACCGACTCCCAGACGTCGATGTACTGCAGCCTGTCGTCCGACTTTCTGACACAGAGGTGAGCGAGCTGGCCGGCTAAGGGTTCGGGCCCGAGCTCGGCGATGACCCGCCGATAGAGGTTCTCGCCGATCGGCACGTCCTGGATGTAGGCATAGACCATGGACTGACTTCCTGTATGCTGATCCGAAGGACTTTCAGATGAATATGGGGAGGTTACGACCAATGAGCGAGGGCGTCAAGGCCACCCCTGCGCGTCCGCGTCGCTACCACTCCCCGCGGCGGGCGGCGCAAGCCCTGCAGACCCGACACGCGATCCTTGACGCCGCCCGACGTCTGTTCGTCACCAAGGGATACGCCGCAACCACCGTGGCGGACATCGCCGCCCAGGCCGAAGTCTCCGTGGACACCTTGTACTCCTCGGTCGGGAGGAAACCAGCGCTGCTACGGGAGCTGGTGGAGACCTCCATCTCTGGAGGTGACCAGGCGATCCCGGCAGAGCAACGTGACTACGTCCAGCGGATCTCCGCTGCTTCGGCGGCCAGAGACAAGCTGGCGATCTACGCCCGCGCGATCACCGCGATCCAGCAACGGATGGCCCCGGTGTTCCTGGCCCTGCGAGATGCCGCCGTCACCGACCCAGACTGCGCCGCACTCTGGCAAGACATCTCACAACGGCGTGCCGCGAACATGGTCCGATTTGCCGCCGACCTGCGGGCCACCGACGAGGTCCGCCCCGACCTGACCGACAGGCAGGTCGCCGACATCATCTGGAGTATGAACGCCGCCGAGTACTGGGTCCTTCTCGTCGAGGAACGCTCCTGGACCCCTGAACAGTTCACCGACTGGGTCACCGAGGCCTGGACCCGTCTGCTTCTCCGCTGACCGTTGACAGGAGATCGACGGGGCCTAGCGTCGACGTATGCCCACTGTCGCGTCCGTTGCCTTGCTCTCCGACGTCCACGGCGTACTCCCCGTTCTGGAGGCGGTGCTGGCCGAGCCCGACGTGAGTTCGGCGGACCTCGTCGTCGTCACGGGCGACCACGCGGCCGGGCCGATGCCGGTGGAGACTCTGGATGTGCTCACCGGGCTTGGTCAGCGCGTAGTCCTGGTGCGCGGTAACGCCGACCGTGAGCTGGTGGACGTGGCCCGCGGCGGGCTGAGCGAGTACCCCGAGTCGCAGTGGGCCGGAGAGCAGCTGCGGCCCGACCAGGTCGAGTTGCTGGCCGGGCTACCGCACCCGGTGACCTTGGAGCTGGCCGGCTTCGGAATGGCCACCTTCTGCCACGGCACGCCACGCGATGACGACGAGGTGGTGCTTGTCGACACCCGGCTCGAGCGCTGGGCGGAGGTTTTCGCCGCCCTTCCTCCCGAGGTTGCGCTGGTCGGGTGCGGCCACACTCACATGCCGTTCGTGCGGTTGGTCGACCGGCGGCTCGTCGTCAACCCCGGCAGCATCGGTATGCCGTACGGCCGCGCGGGGGGCGCCTGGGCTCTGCTGCGCGACCAGCAGGTGAGCCTGCGGCATACCGGCATCGACGTGGACGCCGTCTGCGCCCGTATCGAGGCCGAGTCGTCCTACCCCGGCCGGGCGGACTGGGCGGCCGAGTACGTCCGCTCGGCAAACAGCGACACCGACGCGATCAAAGCGTTCGCTCCGCGCGACGGCCGCTACGGCTGACCCGCGGCGCCCACCATCGGCGGGGAAGCTCGTATCCGCCGAGCTACGGGCGCAGCCTGCGCGTCGGTCGGCCGCCACCGACGATGCTGGCGATCATCTGACGGGTGAAGATCCCGTAGGGGTTGCCGAGCTCGGGTGTACTGATCGCGTCGAGCCGGCTCGCGGCATCGTCGGGGAGGCCGTGGTCGGCCGCGGCCAGGTTCGTCTCCAGCTGGTTGGTCGTGCGTGCGCCGACGAGGACGGTGTCGACGCCTGGGCGAGTCGGCCGGCGTCTGCCGCGGGAGACTGGTCGCGGTTGTACTTGCCGTTGAGGAAGCCGACGGCCAGTGGGCTCCATGGCACGATCCCGAGGCCGAGCTCCCTTGCGGCACGAACGTGTTCGCGTTCGATGTCACGGGAGACCAGGGAGTACTCCATCTGGAGGGCGACCGGGGCGGGGAGTCCGTGCGCGTGGGCAAGGGTCGCAACCTGAACGGTGAACCAGGCCGGGGTGTTGCAGAGGCCGTGGTAACGGACCTTGCCGACACGCACGAGGTCGGCCATGCCCTGCAGGACCTCTTCTGCAGGAGTGATGTCGTCCCACACGTGCAGCCAGTACAGGTCGACGTGGTCGGTGCCCAAGCGCCGGAGCGACCCTTCGAGAGATGGCCGGCACCCACCCCGACCGCGACGAGATCTCGAGCAGTCGCGACCGTCCCAGGCTGCGCAGCTCGTACACAAGAGCTCCTATCGAGGCATACCGCTCGCTGATGACCTGTGTGGCTTCAGCCCAGCTCTTCGGCCGACGCCACAATGATGCCGTCCGGTCCGCGGAGGTAGCACAGCCGGTACGTGTCCTCGTACTGGGCCACTTCGCCGACCAGCTCCGCACCATGGGCCCGCATACTGGCTACCACCCCGTCGGTGTCGTCAACGGCGAACATGATGCGACGGAGCGCAACGGCAGCTGCCAGGTCGTCTACCACGACGCCCACGTGGTCCATCCGCTGAATCGTCATACTTCCCAACCTATTGCGCCGTTCCGCGCGGGCCTCGCCGACCGCCGTACGACTCCACCAACGCGTTCGCGACGACGGCGGCATCATCCTCGGCTATCGCGGCCGGGTACTCGGGCAACAGGTCGTCCCAGACCACAAGCCATGACCCGAACAGCTGAGCCTGCCCCTCCGGCCGGGCGAAGAACCAGACGTGCAGATGGGCGCCACCATCTCCGATCCGGTAGATGTGGCACCGACTGATGTGCGCGAGAGCCTGGACGTGTCGCACGACGTGCGTACTGATAACCCCCATCTCTGCTGCGAGGTCGTCGGTGAGGTCCGCGAGGTCGTAGTGGTCACGCGGGTGCAGCATGAGGGCCAACGGCACGCCGACCTGCGGAATCGCTGTCAGGCGCCAGCGGTCATCCAGCCAGATGCCCTCGTCGCTGCGCCGGCATGACTCGCAGTCCGCCGGGTCCTCGCCGTGTCGCGGGGGCTCGGGAACTACCGGCGGTAGGAGCCGCGACACGACCAGGCTGTCGGTCTCGAAGGGGCTGATGTCCCAACCGGTCATCCGAGACAGCGGCAGGCGCTGCTCGTCGTCGGCCGCAGCCATGGCGTGGTCGTAGAACTCGTCCGGAGAGAGAGGCATGTCCAGACGCTAATGGAGGCCCGGCCGGGCCTCCGCACAAGGCAGGTGTCCTTGCCACCGAAGCCGACGCACCCGCCGGGGTTGATCCGCTGCAGCGCCACTGCGCGGGTCCAAGATGCGCCGATCATGGTCGAGTCACGGCCAAGCGGTGCGAGGCGCGTCTCGACCCTCGTGGGCACCAGGCAGGCGATCTCTGCGCGGGGCAAGGCCGTTGACCCGCCTCCAACTCGAGTTCGAACCGCCTCGCCGGTAATGAGTAAGAATGTCTCGGGTGTGGTGGCGCCGACGAGACACATCGACCCGCTTCGGCAGGTCGGCGCCCGAGGTTCCCTCCGGCGACAGCAGGTATGCCTGGCAGCAGGACCACAGGTGCCTCTCTGCGCTTCGCGCAGGTGAGCACCCGCTCGTGCACGACAGGTCGCCGAGCGCCACCACCGCATTCTCGGGTTCGGGAGGATCGTGAGCCGCGACTCCGTCGAGCACCTCGCCCGCGGCCTTGCCTGGGGCTTCCTCGCAGCGCCGGAGTGGAACGAGCGCGCGCTCCTCACCGCAGCGGCCGAGACGCTGGGGCGCCGGTACCGCTGGCTGCGACAGGTCGTCACACCGGTGATGGCCGCAAACCGGTCTGCGCCGGCCGACCGTCCACACGAGCTGGCGAGATTCCTGCTCGCCGCCACCCCGCTGCGCGAACATGCCGCGCGAGCCGCGCAGCATGGTTCGCCGATCCGGGTCCGGGCCATCGCACTCGCTCCGGCTCGGATGGGCGTCCGACGTTGGCCGGTACCCGAGATCGACGACCTCGCATCGCTGGCAGTGCTGTTGGAGCTGCCGCTCGAGCAGCTCACCTGGGCCGCCGACACGAAGGGTCTGCAGCGCCGGACCCCCGCCGGCCCGCTGCACCTCTATCGCTACCGATGGGTCTCCCGCCCGAAGGCCGTGCCGCGGCTGCTCGAAGCGCCGACCCCCCTCTTGCGCGCGGTGCTTCGACGAGCGCTGGAGGAGGTGCTCAGATGGGTGCCTGTCCACCCGGCCGCCCACGGGTTCGTCCGTGGTCGCAGCGCGTTGACCAACGCAGCCGCCCACGTCGGGGCCGACACGGTGGCCTGCATGGACCTGAGGACCTTCTTCGCGAGCATTACCGCTGCCCGGGTGAACGGCCTGTTCCGCGCGATGGGTTATCCGGAGTCGGTGGCGTGGACCCTGACCGGGCTCTGCACGCACCGGACACCGGTGCACGTGCTGTCGCAGATGCCTGACGGGGGTGACAGCTCCGCCCGCCATCGGCTCCGAGCCGAGCTTCGGGCCAGCCATCTAGCTCAGGGCGCCCCCAGCTCGCCCGCGTTGGCCAACCTTGTCTGTTTCACCCTGGACCAACGGCTCGCCGGCTACGCCACGGCCGCCGGCCTCACCTACACCCGGTATGCCGATGACCTCGCCCTCTCGGGACGGAAGGTCAATGCTGCCGCGCTCATCCGCGCCGTAACCACGATCGCCCACCAAGAGGGGTTCGTGATCAACACGACCAAGACCCGCGTCAGGAAGGCCAACCAGCGTCACGAGATCACCGGCCTCGTGACCAACGACCGGCTGGGCGTGCCGCGTGAGTATCACGACCAGCTCCGCGCGGTGCTTCACGACGCTCGACACAATGGCGCGGAGCTCGCGAACCGGGCCCGGCATCCGCATTTCCGCGCTCACCTCGACGGCCGCGTCGGCTGGGTCGAGTCGGTCAACCCAGCCCGTGGGCGCCGACTGCGCGCCGAGTTCGAGGCGATCTCCTGGCCCGACCAATGAGTCCCGGACAGGCTCCGGCGCGGCATGCCCTCAGCCAGTCAACACGTACAGACGCGGCGGTGTCTGCCACGAGGCGAATGCGCCGACATAGGTGCGGGACCCGCTCGTCGCGATGAGCGCAGCACCTCCGTCGATTCGAACGAGTCCGAGCCGCTGGTAGGTCGCACCGTCGATCTCTGTGACGTAGCCGTGGCCGATGACCCCTTCGAGCGCGCTGACCGCATACAGGTTGCCGGTCACCGGGTTGACATCGAGCCCACTGGCGTCGCCGCGAAGTGGTGCGCTCCCCACCACCGCGTCTGCCTTGACGACGTAGACAAGCCCGAAACTGCCGACGAACAGGGCGTTTCGGGGGCCGTCCACGGCGACAGTGAGTCCGCCCGTGGGAAGGGTGACGTGGTGCGTGACCTGCCCGGTGGAGCCGTCGATGCCGTATGCCGTCACGTCGCCGGTGGTGACCCACACCGTCCCGAGCACGGTGTCGACCGCGATGTCGTCGGGGTTGACGAACTCCCCCAGGGACGCCGTCCAGAGCCGTTGCAGGCTGCGGCTGTCGAAGGCCACGACGCCTCCGTCGAACGACGCGTAGACGCGACTGTGGCGCGGGTCGACCGCGACGTGGAACAGGATGGAGGTCTGCGCCGGGGAGTGCCGGACCGAGCCCGACGTGCGATCGACGCGATAGAGGTGCGAGTCGGTGATCCCCGTCGCGAAGACAGCTCCCGAACCGGCATCCAGGGCGATGTCACTCGCACCGAGCGAGCCGATCCGGGCCAGGTCGTGGATCCCCGCCCCCAGCGGCCCTCCTTCGGCGACACCGAAGCTGTTCCCAGTGACGACCGAGTTGCCGGCCGGTGACGTGTCGACCGCGAAGGCCAGACGGGCCAGGTCCTGGCTCGCGACAACGCGCAGGCTCCCCGAACCCGCCGGGGACACCTCGTCGGCTTGAGCTCCTGGAGCCCAGGCGAGGGACAGCGTCGCGCACAGCGCCGCGGTCGATATCGTGATCATTCGCAGGTGGGACGCTCGCTTCAGCATGGTGGTACTCCCCGATGGACGACGCTGGCTGTAGCTGAACGACGTTACGCCGGGTCCGCTTCGGTGGCTGCGGTTTCCCGGATTTCGTCTGGACGGGAGGTGTGACGCCGGTGGGAGGAGCCATCATGCGCGCGGTGGTCTACGAGGCATACGGGCAGCGGCCCTCGATGCAAACGGTGCCCGCTCCCCGCTGCCCGCCGGGCGGGGTCGTGGTCGCCGTGCGAGCAACCGGCGTCTGCCGCTCAGACTGGCACGCGTGGCAGGGGCACGACCCGGTACGCCTGCCCGCGGTTCCCGGCCACGAGTTCGCCGGCGTCGTGGCCGAGGTCGCCGACGACGTGCGGACCGTCCGGGTGGGTGACCGGGTCACGGCACCGTTCGTCTGTGGCTGCGGCGTGTGTGAGTGGTGCCGCAGGGGGGACGCCCAGGTCTGCCCCGACCAGTACCAGCCGGGGTTCACCGGGCCGGGCTCGTTCGCCGACCTCGTCGTCGTGCCGGCCGCCGACTTGAACATCGTTCGGCTTCCGGACTCGGTGGGGTTCACCGCGGCCGCCGCACTGGGCTGTCGTTTCGCCACGGCGTTCCGCGCGGTGCACGCCCACGGACGGCTGCAGGCCGGACAGTGGCTGGCCGTGTTCGGGTGTGGTGGGGTCGGCCTGTCGGCGGTGCTGCTCGCGCAGGCGGTCGGGGCACGTGTCGTCGCCGTGGACGTCTCCCCCGCAGCCTTGGAACGAGCGGCCTCGCTGGGGGCCGAGGTCACCGCAGACGGGACGGACCTGGCCGCAGCGGTGCGGCGCGTCATCGAGGTGACCGACGGCGGGGCGCACGTCGGCATCGACGCGATCGGATCGCCCCTCGTTGCTGCGGCGTCGGTCACGGCACTGCGGCGCCGGGGACGGCACGTCCAGGTCGGTCTGCTACTCGGGGACACTGCGACCACGGCACTCCCGATGGACCTGGTGATCGCGAAGGAGCTCGAGGTCTACGGCTCACACGGGATGGCGGCCGTCGACTATCCGCCGATGCTGGCGCTGATCCAGAGCGGCTTTCTCGACCCGCAGCGACTCATCGGCCGGGTCGTCGGTCTCGACGCGGCCGGCGCCGCGCTGGCATCGATGGGCGAGTCCGGCCCGCCTGGACTCACCGTTGTCGCTCTCCCCGACCCCTGACTGCCGGTGGTCGAGATGCCGCAGACCAACGGCCAGTAGGACCAGGGTGGCGAGGCCGCTCAAGGTCGGGAGGGACAGCAAGATCGGTGCCAACGGGTATGCGACGTGGCTCTGGACGGCGTCGTTGAGCCAGATGGGGTCGACGAGGAGGGGCAGCAGGACCAGGAACGCCAGACGTGGACGCCCCTGCCGGGCGAGTACGGCGCTCGCGACGAGCATCCACACCCAGTGGTGCGTCCACGCGATGGGAGAGATGAGAAGCCCGCCGAGCCCGGCAGCGGCGATCTCACCGAGCGTGCTGCCGTTCCGGTGCTGGCGTACGGCCGCGACGACGGTCAGCACGAGAACCGGGGCGACCAGGACCCTCGCGACCAGGGTCGCGGTCGGCAGGTCGGTGAACCGCGCGAGCGTCCCGAGCAATGACTGGTTGTCGGCGAAGGCCACGCCACCCACCCGCGAGGGGTCGACGACGAGCTCGGTCCAGAAGTGCGTCGACGCGGGACCCACCACCAGGTGGGCGATGAGGGTCACGACGACAAACGCCACGGCCGCTCGGACGACGCTCAGCCAGTCCCGGCGCACGAGCATCGGCAGGATCATGATGCCTGGTGTGAGCTTGACGGCTGTCGCTAGCCCGGTGCCGACACCCGCGAACCGACTTGCCGCCCATCGGTAGTCAGCCAGGACGATTGCCATCACGAACAGGTTGACCTGCCCTTGGTAGATTGTCCGGGAGACCGGTGCAGAGAACAACGCCACAAGGAACCACAGCCACGGCCAAGGCGACTCGCGGCAGAGGCGACGCAGCACAACCACGGCAACAGTGAGAGATGCCACGAGGTAGAGCGCCTGGACGAGCGATAGCGGTAGCGCGGTGAGGGGGATCACTGCGATGGCCCAGATCGGCGGGTAGGTGAACGGCAGGAAGCCGGGGCGGTAGGTATAGGGGTTGACGCCGGCGCGCACGTCTCGTGCGGCCTGCAGGTAGACCGCCAGGTCCTGCAGCCGCGCAATCCCCGACTCGACGACGATGTGGTCCACGAGGAAACCGAGGCCCACCACCAGCAGGGCAGCCCCGACGAGCCACGAGGTGCGGCGCATCCGGGACATCACGTAATCCCTCCGTCATGGGAGTCGTCAGGCAGGGCGGGTGCATCCGTCGTACCGTCGGCTTGTGCTCGGGTCCGTCGACGTCATCCTTCCCTGCCTGGACGAGCGCGAGGTGCTGGCGTGGGTTACGGGGAGGTTGCCGACGTGGGCGCACCCGATCGTCGTCGACAACGGCTCGACGGACGGCTCCGCGTTGCTGGCGCGTGAGCTGGGGGCCACGGTCGTCTCGGAACCGCGTCGCGGCTACGGTTCCGCCTGCCACGCCGGTCTCGAGGCCGCCACCGCGCCTTTCGTCGCCGTCATGGACTGCGACGGCAGCCTCGACCCGCGCGACCTCGAACGGCTCGTCGCGTGCCTGGGCGACGCCGACGCCGATGCCGGTGCCGACAACAGGCCTCATCTCGTCGTTGGACGACGGGTGCCCACGACGCGCGCTGCCTGGCCGTGGCACCTGCGGGTGGCCAACAGGGTCGTCGCCCGTCGCGTCAACCGCCGAACCGGCCTGTCGTTGCTCGACGTCGGCCCGATGCGGCTGGCTCCTCGGGAGTCCCTGCTGGCCCTCCACCTGAGCGATCGACGTTCGGGATACCCCGTGGAGACGGTGGTCAGCGCCGCCGAGGCCGGGTGGCGGGTCAGCCAGGTCGACGTCCCGTATGCCCCTCGGACGGGACGCTCCAAGGTCACCGGCACGCCGATGGGCGTCTTGCGAACGGTCCGCGACATGAGTGCGGTGCTGGGTCGATGATCCCGGAGACCGTCATCGTCCTCGCAAAGTCACCGCAGCCGGGCCGGGTCAAGACGCGGCTCCAACCGACGTTCAGCGCCGCGGAGGCCGCCGCTCTGGCGGCCGCGGCGATTCGCGACACGCTCGACGCGGTGGCCGCACTCGGGCCTCGGCGCACGGTCGTCGCGTGGGACGGGCCGCCGGTCAGCTGGCTCCCCCGCCACGCCCTCGTCGTGCCCCAACGCGGTCAGGGTCTCGACGAACGCCTCGAGCACGTGTTCGAGGACGTGCTGGTGGACGACGACTCCCCCACCCTGCTGGTCGGCATGGACACCCCTCAGCTGTCGGCGAGCGACCTCGACGTCGACTGGCGAGGCCACGACGCGCTGTTGGGTCGGTCCTGTGACGGCGGCTACTGGTCGATCGGCTTTCGGCGTTACGTGCCGGGTTCGATCCGCGGGGTCGTCATGTCGACGCCGCACACCGGCGCGGACCAGCTCGAGCGGCTTCGTGCGCAGCACCTTTCGGTGCGCGTGCTCCCGACGATGCGAGACGTCGACGACGCCGAGGACGCCCTCGAGGTCGCGACCCTCGCGCCACGAACCAGGTTCGCCCGGCTGCACCGGCGTCTCGTCGAGAGCCCCTGCTCCCCGGTCACCTTGTTCGACGCTGCCATGTCGGGACACCCGGTGGAGGTCCGCACCCACGGGTACGACTCGGTCAGCGCGCTTCCCCTCGCCGCCGAGGCCGGGGCGTGGCAGCAGCTGAGCGCCGCAGACGAGGTCCTGCTGTCGCGGTGCGTGGGCCCGGTGCTGGACGTCGGCTGTGGACCGGGACGGTTCGTGGAGGCCCTCGCGAGCCTGGGGGTGGCCGCGCTGGGCGTCGACGTCTCCCGCGGTGCGGTCGACCAGACACGCCGGCGTGGTGCGGCGGCACTGGTTCGCGACTTCCGCGACCGGCTTCCAGCCGAGGGCCGCTGGGGGACAGTCCTGCTGGTCGACGGCAACATCGGCATCGGTGGTGACCCCCTCGCCTTGTTGCGTCGCTGTCGGGAGTTCCTGCGTCCGGGGGCGAGCGCCCTCGTCGAGACCAGCCCTGACGACGCGGAGGACCGTCGGACCGTCATCACGCTGCACGGCCCCTCCGGCCGGCGATCGACGGCGCTCCCGTGGGCGGTGCTGGGCTCCCGCGCCCTGGTCGAGCTCGCCGCCGAGGCAGGCTTCGTCGCGGTGGAGGACTGGCGGGTCGGAGGACGCGCCTTCGTCATGCTGCGTCATGCCGGGTGAGGTGACGGGTATGCGCGGCCTGCGGCTGCTGGTCGGCACCGTCGGGTGCGTCGCGGCATACGTGGCCCTGCTGGTCGTCGACCGGGTCGCACCGGAACGCCATCTGCTGGCCTGGGGCCTCGTGCCGTGGTGGGGGGTATGCCTCGGGTTGACCTGGTGGGTCACCCGCCGCGACCTCGGCTGGCGCCGGCCGGTGTTGGCGGTCATGCTCTCGGCCGCGCTGGTCCAGCTGCCCGGCGTGGTCACGCCGCCGAGGACGAGCGGGGACTCCTATCGGTACGTGTGGGACGGGCGGGTCCAGCTGTCGGGGACCTCCCCCTACCGGTTTGTCCCGTTCGACGACCGGCTCGCCCCCCTCCGGGACCCCGTGCTCTTTCCCGGTCTCACGTCGGAGCAGCGGTCCGGCGTCGTCACCGAGGCCCTTCCCCACGACCGCACGGAGCTCTTGGCCCGCGCCGTCGACGACCCGCGAACCCGCATCAACCGTCCTCAGGTGCCGACCATCTACCCACCGGTCGCCGAGGCATGGTTTGTCGTGGTGGCGCTGGTCACCCCGTGGGCGTGGGGCACGCTGGGCCTGCAGATCGGCTCGGCCCTGCTGGCCGTGGCGATCGCGGGTTTCCTCGCCGTCTGGCTCCGACGACGCGGGGGGCGGTCGGTCGACGCCCTCTGGTGGGCCTGGTGCCCTGTCGTCCTCCTAGAGGTCGGCAACGGCGCCCACGTCGACATCGTCTCGACCGTGTTCATCCTCGGCGCGGTCGTCGTGGCCGCCACCCGGGCGGGCCGACGCTGGACGCGCGCGCTCACCGGGGTTCTGCTCGGGCTTGCTGCCTCCGTCAAGCTGACGCCACTGGTGATGGTCCCGGCGTACATGTCGTGGCGGCACGGCTGGCGGTCGATGCTGCCCACGCCGGTCGCGGCCGCGCTGACCGTGGCCGCTACCTATCTGCCGCACGTCCTGGTCGCCGGATGGTTGGTCATCGGATACCTGCCCGGATACCTGTCCGAGGAGAGCGGGGTCAACCGGGCCGGCATCCTCGCGTTCGTCCTGCCGGAGGCGTGGCGCCAGACGGGTGTCGTGGTCATCATGGTGGTCGCGGTCGCCTGGGCGGTGTTCCGGGCCCGGGAGGAGCCGGCGGTCGTAGCCCTGACACTCTTCGGTGTGCTGCTCCTGGCTGCCACGCCGAGCTACCCCTGGTACACCGTGCCGCTCGTGGCCCTCGCGGTTCTCACCCGGCGCCTCGAGTGGATCGCCGTCGCGCTCGCCGGTCACCTCGCCCTGGCACTGGTGCTCTACGCGCCGTGGGCGGCGGTCGGGTACGCTGTCGCCACGGTCGTGGTCGTCGTTGCCGGTGTCCGCCGTTGGCGGCGGAGGCTCGTCCCGGTCTAGTCCGCGGCGTGGGCCTCGGCGTGAGCCTCATCGATCGGGGGCCGTGGTGCCCGATGGTCACGGGCGACGCGAACGGCATACAGCAGCAAGCTGCCTGCGGCGACGAGGCCGAGCAGGATGGTCAGGTTGCCGCCGAAGTTCTGCTGCAGCAACGCCTTGCTCTCGGGACCGCTGCCCTGCCGCATGATCATCGGGATGGCGACGATCGTGATGAGACCACCGGCGATCAGTCCGCCCTGCAGGTAGCGCCTCCCGCGGGGTGGGACCTTGCGTGCGATGAACCAGCCGGTGGCCACGACAGCCGGGGACAGGATGCCGTCGTGGATGACGACCGCGCCGATGAGCCAGAGCGCCAGCACTACGAGGTTGCCGAACGGCACCTGGGTCGCGAGCCGGAACATTCCGAAGAGCCCGAGCAGGATCCCCGTGGACATGAACGCGATCCGCCACGCTTTCACGTCAGCTCACCTCCACGCGGCGCAGCCACTTGGTGTTGAGCACTCCTGGGCGGTTGGGTGAGATGAGCCGCAGTGGATACCCGTGGTCGATGTCCAGGCGCTCTCCGTTGAGGTGCGTGGCGAGCAGAGCGGCCGACACCTGAGGGCCGAATACCGTGCTGGTGGTGTACGACCCGGACTGCTCGAGCGAGTACACCTGCACTCGCGAACCCTCGTCGCCACCGACGCGCCGGACCAGCTCGAGCAGCTGTATGCCTCGCCAGCCCGCCCCGACGCTCCACCCCTCGACGCAGGTGATCGGGAGGTCGGCCTCCGCCTGCGCGAGGTCGTCGAGGTCGGCGAGCGTCAGTGTGTAGGCGCGCGGCCCGGCCACCTGCAGCTGCCAGCTGTCGGCCTGAGCGGTCGTGAGCACGCCGGCTTCTTCCGCCGTCTTGTTCACCGGGACCAGCTGGGGCCCTTTGTTCCACTGGCGGATCGCCAGCAGCCCGACCGGTTCGAGCGGCGTGACGGTATGGCCGACCGACGTCACGACGACCGCCCCGATGCCGGCGCCGGCCGCGACGAGGACGCCCCGACGCGAGAGCGCGGGAGTCGGCGGCGGCGGGACGTCGCCAGCGTTGCTGTGCGCGAGCGGGTTCTCGTCCCACGGGATCTCGGTGAGCACATCGGCGTCGGGAAGCCTGGCTTGGAGGCCATAGACGATGTCGGGGAGCTTGAGGCCGACGTGCAGCAGGATCGAACCGATGACGACGTAGGCGAGGAACCGGTGGACCATGACGAAGTCCCAGGGCCATGGATACCAGTTGAGCGCGTTGAAGAACCCGGTGAACAGCTGCAGCAGGGCCGACGAGATGAGGACGAAGACCGACAGCCGTTCGACCGCGTGCTTGAGGGACTTCACCGCCGGCCAGCGGAACAGGTTGGGGTAGACCGACCAGAGCTTGACCAACAGGAGGGGGATGGTGGCGATCCCGGTCGCAACGTGCAGCCCCTGGGTGGACCGGTAGAGCCACACCGGGCTCGCGGGCTCGGGCAACCAGGCCCACGGCTGGTACTGGTAGTGGCTGAGCAGTCCTGTCACGAAACAGATCCCGAAGCAGATTCCCACGAGGCGACCAATTCGTGCCGTCAGGGCCGTCGACCGCAGCGGGCTCGTGAACCTCGGCCGCAGCTGGCGGCGCGGCGGAGACTGGTGTCCTACGTCGGGCATACCCGCCATGGTGCTGTCTTCGACGCTGTCGTGGTGCCGCTCCAGCCTTACCGCACAGTGACGGGATGACCAGTGGATGCAGCCGAAGCGCGTCAGCGGGGCGTCATCCAGCACGCCGACGTCGACCTGGGTCGGCCAGGTCCGGTCCCAGCTCACGTTCTCAGACGGTCGGCATGGCGGTCCGGCGCTGAGCCCGAAGCCTGGCGCTTCGTTTTCGGTCGGGACGCGTTCTTCGGGTACGTCCCGACCCCCGGCGGCCACGTCGTTTGGTTCGTCAGAAACCCGCGTCGACACGGGCTCCTGGTGATCGGCAACGCTGCGCACGCTCCGGCACCGTCGCCAGGATCAACGTTCGTCGCATACGACACGTCGCGTCGTGGAGGCGTCGAGCGGATCGTTGCCGCAGAGAAGCACCGCCGGGATGTACGGCCACCGCGTCAACTGGGAGCGCGGGTCGTCGGAGTCGAGGACCGGGGAAGTGACCGCGCTCAGTAGCCTGAGCCGATGGACGACGAGCGAGACGGGCTCACGATCGACAGTCTCGGCTGGTCGGGGCTGAGTCGTCAGTGCCGCTTCGCGGCATAGCCCCAGAAGTCGTGAAGGAGGTTGGTCGTTGACGGGCCGGTCATCTCGCGCTGCGTCATCAGGATCTCGACGCGCCCGCTCGACGGCGTCACGTAGGCGGCGGTGCCCGTGCCTCCCACCCAGCCATAGCGACCGGGGACGTTCCACACGTGAGCCCTGTCGAGGTCGACTGAGCCGCCGTAACCCCACCCCTGACCTTCGAGGAACAAGCCGGCCGCAGCACTCTGCGCAGCGGTGACCTGGTTCGTCGTCATGGCCTGGACCGACTCCGGGGTGAGAAGCCGCGACCCGTCGAACGTCCCCTGTCCCAACAGCATTCGAGCGAAGGCGTACCAGTCGTCGAGGGTCGTGACCAGACCACCGGACCCGGACGGGAAGGCCGGCATCGTGCTCCACTCCCCCGCGGGAGGGTCCGCGAGGTCGAGCCCACCATCGGGGTTCGGCCGGTAGAGGGAGGGCACCCGGTCGAGCTTGCCGGCGGGCACCGTGAACCCCGAGTCGACCATCCCGAGAGGCTCGAAGACTCGCTCGGCGAACAGGTTCGGCAACGACGTCCCAGTGGCGCGAGCAAGGAGGACGCCCAGGATGTCGGAGCACACGTTGTAGAGCCATGCCTCCCCGGGCTGGTACAGCAGCGGTATGCCTGCGAGGGTCGCCATCCACCTGTCCGGCTCCGGAGGCGGTTGCGGCATCGCGCTGCCCTGCTTCAGCTCGCTGAACAACAGCGACACCGCCGGCAGGTCGAACTGCGCCGGGAAACCCCATCCCGCCCGGAAGGTGAGCAGGTCCTCGACCGTGATCGCCCGGCGGGCGGGGAGGACGTCGTCCACCCGGCTCTGGGGCGTGCAGACGACGCTGGGCGAACCGAGCTCGGGACACCACTGCGCCACAGGACTGTCCAGGTCGATAGACCCGTTCTCGACGAGCATCATCGTCACCGCCGCCGTGACCATCTTGGTCATGGACGCGACCCGGAAAATCGCGTCGCGCTGCAACGGCGCGGTCCCGGTGGTGTCCACGCTACCCACCGCCGCGACCTCGGGTTCACCACCGCCGGCCACCAGCGCCACCGCCCCGGGGATCGACCCGTCATCCACGTGTGCTTGCAGGGTCTCGGCCAGTCCGCCCATGTGTCCCACCCCTTCTCGTCGGTGCTCGTCAAGACTTGCCTCACTTCAGCGACGGTAGACCGGGATTGACGTCCGAACTCATCGCCACTCATCGCCACTCGTCGCCTTGACGCGCCTTGCTCGCTGGGGGAGACGCGGGCCAGGTCGCGGACTATCGTCTGATCACCGGAGGACTCATAGGCGTTCGGGGGCAATGTGTCGGAGAACGTGTCGAAAAGCGTCTCGCAAGCCATAGCGGAGCCGGACCAGCGCCTGCCGCAGCGGCAGATCTACACCATCTTCGCGGCCCTGATGATCGGGATGCTCCTGGCCGCCCTCGACCAGACCATCGTGTCGACCGCGCTGCCCACGATCGTGCGCGACCTCGGCGGCGCGACGCACCTGTCCTGGGTCGTCACGTCGTACATGCTCGCGTCGACGGTCACCACCGTCCTGTGGGGCAAGCTCGGCGACCTCTACGGTCGCAAGACGCTGTTCCTGCTGTGCATCGTCGTCTTCCTTGTCGGCTCCGGCCTGTCGGGCACCGCGCAGAACATGACGCAGCTGATCCTCTACCGCGCCGTCCAGGGTGTCGGCGGTGGCGGGCTCATGGTCCTCGCGCAGTCGATCATCGCTGACGTCGTGCCGCCGCGCGACCGCGGTCGCTACCAGGGCGCGTTCGGCGCCGTCTTCGGTGTGGCGAGCGTGGCGGGGCCGCTGCTCGGCGGGTTCTTCGTCGACCACCTGTCATGGCGTTGGGTCTTCTACATCAACCTGCCGATCGGCATCCTCGCGCTCGTGATCGTGACCGCCGTGCTGCCCTCGAACACGCGAGTTGCTTCCCCCACCATCGACTATGCCGGAATCCTCCTCCTTGCCACGATGGCTACCTCAGTCGTGCTCGTGACCAGCCTCGGCGGGTCCACGTGGGCTTGGGCCTCGTTCGAGGTCATCGGTCTGATCGTCCTCGCGGTCGCGTGTGTCATCGCTCTCGGCTTCGTCGAAGCCAGGGTCAAGGAACCCGTGCTCCCGTTGCGGTTGTTCAGGAACCGGGTGTTCTCGGCGACCTCGATGGTCGGGTTTGTCGTCGGGTTCGCGATGTTCGGGTCGATCACCTACCTGCCGCTGTACCTCCAACAAGTGCAGGGGTCCACGGCGACCGACTCCGGCCTGCAGATGCTCCCGATGATGGCCGGACTGTTGTTGACCTCGATCGGCAGCGGACAGATCATCAGCCGGACCGGTCGTTACCGGGTCTTTCCGATCACCGGGTGCGGCGTGTTCACCGTCGCCTTGTTCCTGCTCAGCCTGCTCAGCCGCGACACCAGCCTGGCTGTCGTGAGCGCGTTCATGTTCGTCCTCGGCGTCGGGCTGGGCATGGTGATGCAGGTGCTCGTCCTCGCCGTGCAGAACGCGGTTGAGTACCGCGACCTCGGAACCGCGACAAGCGGGACGACGTTTGTCCGGTCGATCGGCAGCTCCGTGGGGGTTGCCGTCTTCGGCAGCGTGTTCGCCGCCCAGCTGAGCGGACAGCTGACCCAAGGGACCCCGTCGGATGCCACCGGTGCCTGCGCGGGACCGGCGCTCTCTGCGAGCTCGACCGCTCTCGCCACCTGCTCTCCGGTCGTGCAGAACTGGTTCCTCGACGCATACGCGCACTCGATCCATGTCATCTTCCTGGCCGCCGTGCCGGTCGGCGTCATCGCATTCCTGCTCGCCTGGCTGATACCGGAGGTACCGCTGCGCACCGCAGCCGATCGTCCGGACGCGAGCACCGCCTTTGCCCCGCCGAGCAGCCGGAGCTCGATTGAGGAGCTACGCGAGATGCTCTGGCGCGAGGTAGGTCGACGAGATCCGTTGCGCGCGTTCGGTTTCCTGACGTCGATGTCCGAGACAGGCCTGTCGCCCGGTCAGGCTTGGATGCTCAGTCGGGTGGCGAAGGAGGGCCGCCGCACCATTGGGGTGATGGTAGAGCGGTCGCACAGTCCAGAGGACGTCGTACGCCGGGTCGCCGGCGAGCTGGCCGGCGACGGGCTCGTGGTGGTGGGCAAGGACCAGGACCCCACTGTCATGGTCACGCCCCGCGGACGTGAGATGGCGAAGCAGCTGATCGACGAACAGCGGGCGGCCCTGCAGAGCCTCATCGACCAGTGGCCGGGGTCGGACGAACCCGAGGTCCACGAGCTGGTCGACGACGTCGCTCGCCGGGTGGCCCAGGCACCGGTACCGGTAGGAGTGAGCCCAGGGCCTCAGTGACCGTCTGGGCGATGGCCCCGTTCGGGACGGCGCACCGCCCGGTATAGCGTCGAAGGAATGAGCGACACCTTCCCGCTTGCGAACCGACTCGTCCGACGCGTGGGCTTCGGCGCCATGCAGCTCCCCGGCCCTGGGGTGCTGGGTCCGCCCAAGGACCACGACGAGGCGATCCGAGTCCTGCGGCGTGCCATCGAGCTCGGGGTGAACCACATCGACACCGCGCAGTTCTACGGCCCGGCGGTCTCCAACGAGCTGATCCGCGAGGCGCTCTATCCCTACCCGGACGACCTGGCGATCGTCTCCAAGGTGGGCGCCCGGCGCACCGAGTCGGGGGAGTTCGTGCTGGCAGACAAACCCGCAGACCTGCGCGCCGATGTCGAGGAGAACCTGAGCGCCCTCGGTCTCGAGCAGCTGACCGCGGTCAACCTCAGACTGATGGAGGGCGGTGGGAGCGGCGTGGCGTTCGAGGACCAGCTCGCCGAGATGGTCGCGTTGCGCGACGAGGGCAAGATCGCCGGCGTCGGGGTTTCCACCGTGGACGCCGCCCAGGTGGCGACGGCCATTGACCTGGCCGACATCGTGTGCGTGCAGAACGCGTTCAGCTTTGTCGACCAGCACGACGCTGACGTGCTGGACCACTGCACGTCGGCGGGCGTCGCCTACGTCCCCTATTTCCCGCTGGGTTCGGCCTTCCCCAACTTGCCCAAGGTGAGCGAGAACGCGACTGTCCAGTTGGTCGCCGCGAGAATGGGTGTGTCGACGAGCCAGATCGGGCTGGCCTGGCTGTTGGCGCGGGCCGAGAACGTGCTCCTCATCCCAGGCACGTCGTCCGTCGCGCACCTGCAGGACAACATGACCGTGGCCGACCTGACGTTGTCCGAGCAGGATTTCACTGAGCTGTCCGGGGCCTGACGGTCACCCGGTGACGATCTCCGCGCCGTCGGCGGAGCTGTGCAGGCCATCAGAACGGAGGGAGGTCGTCTTCGTTGTCGCGTCGGGCCTTCTCGATCTCCGCCTCGGTGACGTGCTGGTCGAGCGGATCGTCATAGGAGAACCGCATGGTCACGTGGCGTCGCCCAGCCGCCGTGGTCCACGTCATCGTGCCGTGCACGTCGGCGACACACGTCCAGGTCCCGCGCGTCTTGTGGTTGTGGTGCCGTCGATGCTTGGCGCTGAGATTCTCGATCGCGGTCGGCCCGTGAGGCCAGGGCCGGTTGTGGTCGATGTAACAGGCGGTCGCTGTGACGGTGCAGCCGGGGGCGCGACATGTTCCGTCGAGAGCGGCGACCAGGTCGGCCATCGCCCGGGTCGGTCGGTAACGGCGGGTGGAGAGATCCGACGCGGCTCCGGTGACGGGGTCGGTGACCAACCGCCGCCATACGGACCCGTATGCGGTGGCTGCCTGCCGAGCCTGACTGGCGGTGATAGCGCCCCAGCCGGGGATGTCGGCCGGTGCATCGTCCACGCCGAGCAGGCTGGCGAGTGAGACTACGACCGTCACGTGCGCCGGGGGCGGGGCTCCGACGAACGTCGTGGGACCCAGGTCGGCAGCCGAGGCGGACCCCGCGTTGGCGTACAAACGGTCGAAAAGGGCCAGCTCTTGGTGGCCGTGGATCCCGGCGACACCTGCAGTCCTGCTCTCGCCGCTGCCGGTGGCGATGCCGGATGTCGCCGGTCGAGCCCAGCCGTCGAGGATCAGGTCGATGCTGATGTCCGAGCGAAGCTGTTCCAGGGTCCGGCAGTCGCCGTCGCCACGCAACCGGGTCGCTAGGCGGGTGACCCGATCCATCGCCGCGGTCACCCGGCTGGTCTCACCCGTCACCGTCAGCGTGGCGGTCGCTGCACCGTCGCCGCTGCCGTCGTCCTCGTTGAGGAAGGCGTAGGCACGGCGGGTGGCAATCGCCTCCGCGCGGGCGTCCGGCCGGTTCGGAGTGTGGCGGATCACCTGTCGACGCAACGCTTGCGAGAACCAGCGGTGCGACCGCACCGACCCGTCCGGAGCCGGCGTGAGCAACCGCGCGCTGATCGCCCGGGCGACGTTCGAGTCCAGGCGTCGGGTCTGCTGATGGATGGCGGTCGCGCGGTAGAGGCTGACCTCACCCGCGGCAAGAGCCGCGCGCACGACACTCCCGTGTCCGTCGTCGTCAACAGCGAGTGCGACTCGACGGCGAACCTCACTCTCGGGCAGCCCGGTCGCGAGCATCACCTCGTCCACTGTCGCCGACTCCGTCTCGGCCCGCACGTCCAACGCGATCTCTCCCGCCCGCGCCAGGACCGACTCGCTGCGTCCATCGGACCGCTCAGCCGACCCGTCCGCGAAGGCGGCGACGGTCAGCGGGATCGACGCCGTCGGAGCTCTCGCGTAGCCGTCCGCCACGGCTTGGCAGCGGTCGTGGATCGCCTCGCGAAGCCGGGCGAGCGCCGCCAGGCCCTGTGCGTCGGCCCACGCTTTGACCCGCTCGACCGCCTCCATCACCGTCAGCTCTCGGCCGGCCCAGGCCGTCGCGTCACCGTCGTCGACTCGTGCCTGGGCCAGTTGAGCCGACACCACCCGCCACCCGGCCCCCGAGACCTCGCGAGGAGTCGTGAGTAACCCCCATGCCGCCGTCACCGAATCCGGCAGCTCAGACTGCGGCAACTCAGACTGCGGCAGCGCGGCGACGCGTCGACGACGCCAGCTGAGCCCGCACCAGAAGAGATGATCGCGGTCATCACACCCTCCCTCGCCGGTCGTACTGATGTTCGACTCTAGCATCCAGCCACACCCAGTCGCAACCATCAACATGGTCGAATCTGTTGGGTAATAGAGGAATTCGGCCCAACCCGCACAGCGCGGCTTGGTCCATCCAGACTGCCAGAATCGCGCACGTTGACCGACCCGCGCGCATCGTGCGCGACCGGAGTCAGTCCGCCGACCGGCCTGGGTCGTACGCGGCGCGCCGCGAGGCCCGCCGTAAGACGGCGAGCACCGCTGGACCGACCCCCACGATCAGGACGGCGTTGGTGATCGCGCGTCCGGTGTCCCACCCACCCGTCGACGTCAGCAGTGTGAATACGAGGAAGCGCGGCAGGTTCTCGCTCAGCGGGGCGCCGGGGACGTAGGAGATGCCCCCGCTGGAGTAAGCGATACCCGCGCCGGTGATGAAGGGCCAGAACCACAGGTTCATCAACAGGCCGAACAGGTAAGAGACGAACACTCCGTAGACCACGAGCATCGCGATCTCTCGCCACCCCCGGACCCGCCGGGGCAGCAGGCCGGCACCGAGGCCGATCCACGCAGAGGTGATCATCTGGAAGGGCAACCAGGGACCGACTCCCGCGGTCAACAACGCCGACGCGAACAGCGACGTGCACCCCAGCACGAACCCGAACCCGGGCCCGAACACGCGGCCTGCCAACACGAGCAAAAAAAAGACGGTCTCGATCCCGGCCGTACCCGCGCCGAGCGGCCGCAGCGCGGCGTTCACGGCCGAGAGCACACCCAGCATTGCGAGTGCCTTCGAGTCCATCCCCCCGTCGGCGATCTGGGCGAGCACGATAAGGACGAGGACCGGCAGGACCGCCGCGAACAGGTAGGGAGCGTCCGTGCCGTGCTGCAGTCCCGACGGCGACACCGATACGAGCAGCGGCCACGCGAACATGGCGAGTCCAGCGAGCGACGCAAGGACCAGCGTCACAGCGGAGCGGCGACCGATGCGGACGGCAGGGCGACCGAGGGTCTCGACGAGGTCGTCCAACGGGACCTTCGGCGCGGGGTCGGCGGTCCACACGCTCATACCGGCATCGCCCCGGCCAATGCGCGACTGACCTCATCGACGGTCAGCCAGTTCGTGTCTCGTTGCGGCGCAAGGATCTTGGCGACCTGAGGCGCGAACGTCGGCGACGACGCGACGACGTCCGACGTCGGGCCGTCGGCGATGACCTCGCCCTCCGCCATCACGACGACCCGGTCGGCGCACCCGGCGACGAACTCGACGTCGTGCGTCGCGACGACGACGGTGCGTCCGTCGTCTGCCAACCGCTCGAGAGTCGCGGCCAGCTGACGCTTCGCCCGGTAGTCGAGGCCCCTGGTCGGCTCGTCCAGCAGCATGACTCGAGGTCCAGCTGTGAGCTGCACGGCAAGCACCAACGCGAGCCGCTGACCCTCCGACAGGTCGCGGGGATGACGATCGATCCGTATGCCTGGCACGAGATCGTCGAGCATCACTCGGCAGGTGCCCTTTAGCCGACCCGTCTCGGCATCCGCAGCCGCGCACTCCGCGTCGACGGTCTGGAGGTAGAGCAGGTCCGACGCGGACTGGGGAACGAGCCCCACCCTGGCCCGGGCATCGGCGGCGGAAAGCGTCGCCGGGTCGAGGCCGTCGACGTCCACGCGACCGCTGTGCCGACGAAGGCTGCCCTGCAGCGCCCAGAGCAGCGTCGACTTGCCCGAACCGTTGCGGCCCATCAGCGCGGTGATCCCGCCGGCCGCCAGGTCGAGGTCGACCTCCCGGACGGCGACGAGGTCGCCGTAGGTCACCGTCAGGCGCCGCGCGCTCAGCAGCGTCGGGCCGAGTCGAGGTCCTGCGGTATGCCTGCGGCCCCCGTCCAACCCCCCGGGACCTTTGCCGGCGAGCAGGTCGCGCAGCGGTTCGGCGCGACGACGGGCGTCGCGCACGGACAGCGGCAACGGCTGCCACCCCATCAACCGGCCGAGCTCGACGACGGGTGGGGCGATAGGCGAGTCCGCCATCAGGACAGCGGGATCGCCGTCCACGACGCGACCGCCGCCGGGGAGGCAGACGAGGCGATCGGCGTACTGCAGGACCCGTTCCATCCGATGCTCCGCCACCACGACCGTCGCCCCCAGGTCGTGGACGAGACGGGTCACGGCGGCGAGCACCTCCTCGGCGGCCGTGGGATCCAGCGCCGAGGTGGGCTCGTCGAGGACGAGGACTCGCGGGTGCGAGGTGAGCACCGCTCCGATGGCCACGCGTTGCTGCTGCCCACCGGAGAGCGTCCGCAACGGCCGTCGGCGCAGCTCGGCGATCCCCAGCAGGTCGAGCGTCTCCTCGACCCGTTTGCGCATGGTCGAGGGCGGCACAGCGAGCTGCTCCATTCCGTAGGCCAGCTCCTCCTCGACTATGTCGGTGACGAACCCGGCGAGCGGGTCCTGACCCACCATCCCCACGACGTCGGCCATCTCGCGCGGCGGGTGCAGCCGGGTGTCGTAGTCGGCGATGCGGACCCGGCCACTCAGCCGGCCTCCGGTGAAGTGCGGCACCAGCCCGTTCATCGTGCCGAGCAGCGTCGACTTGCCGACACCGGTACTGCCGACGACCAGCGCAAGCTCGCCCTCCTCGATGTGGAGGTCGACGTGGTCGAGGGCTCGCTCGGTAGCTCCGACGTACTGCACGCCGACGTCGTCGAGGCGGATCACGGCCGGTCCCCGTGTGCGCCTGTGGCATCGACAAGGCCGAGCACCGGTCGTGGGGCGATGACTCCCGGGAACGCCGCGACGAGCACGGCCAGCAACGGAAGGGTTGTGATGGTCGGCCACTGCAGTGGTTCCAGGGACGGGTTGAGCGAGCTCGGGTCGACCCGGACGGCGAGCAACAGCAGGGCGCCGGTGCCGATCCCGCAGAGCATGACCAGGCAGGCCGCCAGGTCGAACCGGTCCGGCCGGTAGCGCGTCGCGCCAACCCGGCGGCCGGCGACCACGAAGCCGCTGCACCCGAGTGCCAGCCCGAGCAACAGTGTCGGTAGCGCCAGCACCGCGGGCGCGGTCCCGTCCAGGACGTTGTAGACGCCGATGCACACTCCGAACAGGCCGAGGATCGTGAGCAGCCCGGTGACGGTGCGCGTTCGGGACGGGGTGCGCCCGTGCCGCCCGTATCCGCGTGAGTCCATCGCCGCAGCCAACATCAGCGAACGGTCGAGCGCGTCCACGAGCACCGGGACGACGATGGCGTGGAAGGCGTGGCGACCGCGACCGGAGCCGCCGCGCAGTCGTCGGGCGCGGCGTACCCGAAGGACGCTGTCGGCCAGCTGCGGGAACACCGACACGGCGACGACCAGCGCAGTACCGAGGTCATAGAGCGCGCTGGGCACCGACTTGAGCAGGCGCTTGGGGTTGGCCAGCGCGTTGGCCGCGCCGAGGCAGATCACCATGGCCGCCAACCGGATCCCGTCGTAGAGACCCCCGAGCAGCGACTGAGACGTGACCGTCCCGAACAGGCGGATCCCCGCGGCCCATTGCGGCAGGGGGATCTCTGGCAGGACGAACAGGACGTCGCTGCCGTCGCCACCCCCGAAGACGATCCGGTAGAACACCCGGATCACGACGATGACCGCGCCGAGGGTGAGGTAGAGCGAGAACGACCGCGACCAGGGTGCGTCACCCCGCCGGGACACGACGACGTAGCCGGCCGCAGCGATCAGGAGCATCAGGATGAGCGGGTTGGTCGTCCGGCTCGCGGCGACCGACAGCCCGAGCGCCCAGGCCCACCAGGCGATCGGGTGGACCGGACGCGGCAGCCAGTATGCCTGCAAACGACTCGCGCGGCCGGGCGGCCTCGTGTTCGGCGTCCGGGCTCGGGGGGTTCCGGAACGGGTCAGCGGTGCCGTCGTCGCCACGCTGTGCCCGCCCCCGCAGTCACGAGGAACGCGAGGACGCCGAGGCCGAGGATCGTGGCGACGGGGGTCCCGCCCCCGGACGGCGCGGACTCGGCCAACACCTGGTCGGAGCCGACCACCCGACTCGACCCGTCGGTCGTCGCGCCGGAGGACCCTGACAGTGCTCCCGCGGTTCCCGACAGTGCTCCCGCGGTTCCCGACATGGACGACACCGACGGTGGCGCCGACAGTGATGATGTCGCCGACAGTGATGATGTCGATGACCCTGGCGCCGATGCTCCTGCGGACGCCGTCGAACCTGCGGGGGGGTCAGTCGCGGCAAGCGACGGTGGCAGCGACGTCACTCCCCCAGCTCCACCGACACCGCCGGCTTGACCGACTCCACCACCCGCCGGGACTCGTGGCGGCGCAGCCGAACCGGAGCCGGACCCAGAACCGGCTGACCCCGAACCTCCCGGCGCGCCTGGTACGACCGGGTTCGCGCCGGCGGCTCCGGTGGAGGTGGGACTGGGCGGCGGCGCCGGCGGGGATGCGGCGGGGCGGTGGGGCGCGACACCCGGCGCGGCGCTGGAGGCGGTGGTCGCGTTGAGCGAGAACGACCACCCTTCGAAACCACCGGCGATCGCCCGGCGGTTCTTCACGCCGTAGCTGCCGTAGGTCCAGGCCCCGCCGTTCGGCGCGCTCCAGTAGGACCAGTAGGCGGCCGCCGGCGGGGTGTCGATGCACTGCTCGCGATAGCTGGGGTTGCCGGTGACCGGGAGGTCCTGCGTGACGGCGGGCTTGCCGTAGATCCGGCAGATGAAGGCGTCACCCCACCGGCGGACGCCCTCGATCGGGACACCGGCACCGTTGAGCGCGTCGAGGCCCGTCCCGGATCCCGGCAACGGCGCCGGCGCGCAGCGGATCACGATGCCGCCGCCCAGACCCTGGAAGTCCACGACCACGGTGACCCCCTGGTCGTCGGTGCAGTAACCCTCGTAGCCCGCTGCCTGCGCCGCGGAGCCCACCGCGACGAGCCCGCCCAGCGCGAGCACAGCCGCGATCGCAACACGGAGCAGGCGTCGGGTCATCGGCGCTTCGGACGAAGCGCGCTCACGGCGAGGAACACCACGCCGAAAGTGATGCCACCGAAGATGGCCCAGAGGTACGCCGGCAGCCCCGTGCTCGGAGCCCCGGCGGCGCGTGCGGCGACTGCGTCAGGTGATGCGGACGCTGACGTAGCCGGGCTCGCCTGAGAGAGGTCGTCCGTGGTCACCTCGACCGTCGGGCTGGGGCTTTCGGTCGGCGACACCGTGACCCGGACCGTCGTCGTGGACGCCGGCGGGGCAGCCCCCGCGAACGGTGGGACCAGCAAGGGGCTGCTGTCCACCACAGCCGCAGCGGAGGTGTCGACCGCTGGAGATGTCGGGCTCGCGGCACCGACATCGGTGGACCTGCCGCTCGCGCCCGGCGCGGAGCTGGAGCCGGTCGAGACCGGTGGGGTCGTCGGCGGCGGCGGCGTGGTCGGCGGCGGCGGCGTAGTCGTGGGCGGCGGCGGCGTCGTCGTCGTCGGCGGCGGCGTGGTCGGCGGCGGCGTGGTCGTCGGCGGCGGCGTGGTCGTCGGCGGCGGCGTGCTCGTCGGCGGAGGCGTGGTCGGTGGCGTGGTCGGAGGCGTGGTCGGAGGAGTGACCGTCCCGATGAGGTCGACGAACGGCAGCCGGAAAAGCCCGAAGATGGCCTGGGCGCTGGTCCGTCGCCACGGGTCGCGGATGTCGCCGATGCCGTTCGCGAGGCCGTCGGCAAACGAGGCGGGGTTGTAAGCGACGGCCCCGAGGTCCTTCGCCAGCGGTTTACCGACCGTGTTTGCCGCGGTGGCCTGCATCTTGGCGACCCAGTCTCCCGCTTTGGCCGCCTGGGTCGTTCGGCCGCCCGCCTCGAGGGTCGCGGCGACCAAACCGGTGCTGTTGGCGTTGGCGCCCTCGGTGTTGACGCCGCCACCGAACGACCCGTCCGACTTCTGCGCGCTCACGAAGTGGTCGAGGGCCGCCTTGATGGAGGCCTGTGGAACCACGAGGCCCGCTTTGCTGGCCGCTATCAGCGCCTGAGCCGCCATGGCCGTGCCGTCGTTGTCGGGGGCGGCGGCGCCGGAGGGGATGGCCGCCTGGCAGGACAGCCGGTCCGCGTACGACAACCGGAAGTAACCGGCGTCGCACTGCTGGGTCCGCAGGAAGTCGACGGCGCCCTGCACGATGGCCCGGTCCGCGGTGTCGAGCGCGCCCGCGCCGACCAGACCCATGATGGCGAGCGACTGTCCGAAGGTGTTGGTGCTGTCGACACCCAGCCCGGGCGAGTCCATCAGGCGTCCCTTGTCGGCGCCGGACTTGCCGATCAGGTCGAGGGTGCGCTGCCGGAAGTCGTAGACCTTGCCGCCCTTGGTGCGCACCTTGGTGGGGTCGGCACCGGCCGTCTCGGCGGCGAGCAGGACCTTCGCGCTCGCGCCGGCGCTGTACTCACCGGGCAACCTCGCGTAGGGCCCGGCGAAGCTCGCCGCGTTGGCCTGGATGGCCTGCCACGTCGGTTTGAGGTCGCTCTCGGGCAGCCCGCCGGCCTCCATCGCCCAGTAGGTGTCGATGGTCAGACCCCAGTCGACGAATCCGGAGCCGATCGACCCGACGGGGGCGCGGTCGGGGTTTCCCAAGGCATTCAGCTCACCGTGCAGCCACCGCGCCGTCGCGGCGGGGTCACCTGACTGCCCGACCTGCCCGGCCTGCCCCGCCGTGCCGGCGGCATACGCGGCGCCCGCCGAGCTCACGAGGACAGGCGCAGCCACGAGCAGTCCAAGGCCCACGCCCGCCGCGAGAACGGTGCGCGTTGCCCGCAAGGACATCCGGAGGGTCGCGGGGGGGGTCACGTAAGCCTTTCGGCCGATCGAGCGGGCGGAAGGGCGGGAGCACCTGGCGACACAGGGGTGGTGCTGACTCCCGGCTCCCACTGCACTCCACGGCAGTTCGTCTGGAGACCGGTCGCGTCACCAGGCATTCCGGCTCACGGACCGGTCGGGTCCGTCTACGGTTGCGGGTCAGCGCCGGACTCGGACCGGCTTCCCCTGGTTGCGCGTCGGTGTCGACCGCATGGTCGACGGCCCCGACGCTACCACCCCGGACAGGCGCCCAGTGTCGGCAAAGATGGACAAGCACCACCACCCCTCCGCCTCTCGACCGAAGGCCTCGCGACCCATGTCGACCGCCCCACCCACCGCCGATCCTGAGGTCGGCGCAGGCGTCCGCGCCACCTACGCCGCCTTCATCTCGACGGGTTTCGCATTCGCGAGCTGGGCGTCCCGCATCCCGCAGGTGCGCGACGAGCTGCACCTCGAACCCTCGCAGCTCGGCCTGGTGCTGCTCGCCATCGCCGCCGGCTCGCTCATCGCGCTGCCCTCGTCGGGCGCGCTGGTCTCGCGGTGGGGCTCCCGACGCGTGGTCTCGGGCATGGCCCGGCTCAACGGGTTCGGGCTCGCGGTCGTGGCGGTGGGCTACGACTTCGGCGTCGTCTGGGTCGTCCTCGGGTTGTTCTTCTTCGGCTTCGCGCAAGGTGCTTGGGACGTGGCCATGAACGTGCAAGGCGCGCTCGTCGAGCGGCGTCTCGGCAAGGCGATCATGCCGAGGTTCCACGCCGGGTTCAGCGTGGGCACAGTCGCAGGGGCGCTCAGCGGCGCCGCCATGGTCGCTCTGCACATCCCGGTCACCGCCCACCTGCTCGTGGTCGGAGTGCTCGTCGCGCTGTTGGTGCCGGTCCTGGTGCGGCGCTTCATCCCCGACTCGTCGGCTCACGCCGGAGACGAGTCGGTGTCCAAGGGGTCGACCCTTCGGGCCTGGCGGGAGCGGCGCACCCTGCTGATCGGGGTGTTCGTGCTCGCCTTCGCGTTCGCCGAGGGCACGGGCAACGACTGGACGAGCATCGCGCTCATCGACGGGTACGCCACCTCGGCCTTCGTGGGGACGCTCGGTTTCGCGGTCTTCCTCGCGGCGATGACCGCCGGACGGTGGTTCGGGCCGGCCTGGCTGGACCGGTGGGGCCGGGTCGTCGTGATGCGGGTGATGACCGTCGTCAGCCTCGCGGGAGTCCTGGTGTTCGTGTTCGGTGGAGTGACCTGGGTCGCCTTCGTCGGCGCCGTGCTGTGGGGCGCAGGACTGTCGCTGGGCTTCCCGGTCGGGATGAGCGCCGGGGCGGACGAACCGGCGATGGCGGCTCCCCGGGTCAGCGTGATCGCCTCGATCGGCTACTGCGCGTTCCTCACCGGGCCGCCGGTGGTCGGCTTCCTCGGCGACCACCTGACCGTGCTGCGCAGCGTCACGGCGGTCGCGGTGCTGCTCGCGCTGGCCTTCCTCCTCGCCGGACAGGCCGAGCCGGCGCACTCGAATCCCACGGACAGCGCCTGACAGCCACGGCTGGCACGCCGTCCGAACCGATCAGGAATCGAGAAGCACCAACCCCGGGCCGCGTCTAGCGTGGCGGCCATGTGAACACCCCACCCCCCACGTCAGGAGTGACTGACCATGACCGTCCGGATGACCGAGCTCGCAGCACTCACAGCGCCCACAGCAGCGCCGGCTGCGGACAGCCACGACCTGATCCGCGTACGGGGCGCGCGGGTGAACAACCTCAAGGACATCGACGTCGAGATCCCGAAGCGGCGCCTCACGGTGTTCACCGGCGTCTCCGGGTCGGGCAAGAGCTCGCTGGTGTTCGGCACGATCGCCGCCGAGTCACAGCGGATGATCAACGAGACCTACAGCACCTTCGTGCAGGGCTTCATGCCGACGCTGGCCCGCCCGGAGGTCGACGTCCTCGAAGGGCTGACGACCGCGATCCTCGTCGACCAGGAGCGGATGGGCGCCGACCCCCGCTCCACGGTCGGCACGGCGACGGACGCCAACGCGATGCTGCGCATCCTCTTCAGCCGGCTCGGGACACCGCACATCGGCTCACCCCAGGCATTCTCGTTCAACGTCGCCTCGATCTCCGGCGCGGGCGCGGTCACGATGGAGCGCGGCGGCCGGACCACGAAAGAGCGACGCAGCTTCACCATCCTGGGCGGGATGTGCTCACGCTGCGAAGGTCGGGGGTCGGTCAACGACATCGACCTCACCCAGCTCTACGACGCCGGCAAGTCACTCAGCGAAGGGGCGATCATCGTCCCGGGCTACAGCATGGACGGCTGGTACGGCCGGATCTTCATCGGCTGCGGCTTCTTCGACCCGGGCAAGCCGATCGCGAAGTTCACCAAGAAAGAGCTGGCCGACCTGCTCTACAAGGAGCCGACCAAGATCAAGGTCGAAGGCATCAACCTGACCTACGAAGGGCTCATCCCCAAGCTCCAGAAGTCGATGCTGTCCAAGGACGTCGACTCGCTGCAGCCACACATCCGGGCGTTCGTGGAGCGGGCGGTCACGTTCACCACCTGTCCCGAGTGCGAGGGGACCCGGCTCGGCGAGGCGGCCCGGTCCTGCAGGATCGGGGGGACCAACATCGCCGACGCCTGCGCGATGCAGATCAGCGACCTGGCCGCGTGGGTGCGCACGCTCGACGAGCCGACCGTCACGCCCCTTCTCGAGGCGCTCGGCGCGACCCTCGACTCGTTCGTGGACATCGGCCTGGGGTATCTCTCACTCGACCGGCCGGCTGGCACGCTTTCTGGCGGGGAGGCACAGCGCACCAAGATGATCCGACACCTGGGGTCGTCCCTGACCGACATCACCTACGTCTTCGACGAGCCGACGATCGGGCTCCACCCGCACGACATCGAGCGGATGAACGAGCTCCTGCTGCGGCTGCGCGACAAGGGCAACACTGTGCTGGTCGTCGAGCACAAGCCCGAGGTGATCCAGATCGCGGACCACGTCGTGGATCTCGGCCCCGCGGCCGGCGCCGCCGGTGGCGAGGTCGTCTTCGAAGGCACCGTCGAGGGGCTCCGGACCAGCGGCACGATGACCGGGCAGCACCTCGGCGACCGGGCCGCCCTGAAACCGTCGGTGCGCACGCCCTCCGGGACGCTCGAGGTCCGCAGCGCCAGCACCCACAACCTGCAGGACGTCGACGTCGACGTCCCGCTCGGCCTGCTCGTCGTGGTCACCGGGGTCGCGGGCTCGGGCAAGAGCTCACTGATCCAGGGTTCGGTGTCGGGCCGGGAGGAGGTCGTTTCGGTCGACCAAAGCGCGATCCGCGGCTCGCGTCGAAGCAACCCGGCGACATACACCGGTCTGCTCGATCCGATCCGCAAGGCCTTCGCGAAGGCCAACGGCGTGAAGCCGGCGCTGTTCAGCGCCAACTCCGAAGGCGCCTGTCCCGCCTGCAACGGTGCCGGTGTCATCTACACCGACCTGGGCATGATGGCCGGCGTCGCGACGGTCTGTGAGGAGTGCGGCGGGCAGCGCTTCCTGGCGTCGGTGCTGGAGTACACCCTGGGCGGCCAGAACATCGCCGAGGTGCTCGCGATGTCGGTGGCCGAGGCGACGGAGTTCTTCGGTGCCGGCGAGGCGCGCACGCCCGCCGCCCACGCCATCCTCGTCCGGCTCACCGACGTCGGGCTCGGTTACCTGAGCCTCGGCCAGCCCCTGCCGACCCTATCCGGAGGCGAGCGGCAACGGCTCAAGCTCGCCACGCGGATGGCCGACAAGGGCGACATCTACGTCCTCGACGAGCCGACCAGCGGGCTCCACCTCGCCGACGTCGAACGGCTGCTCGGGCTGCTCGACCGGCTCGTCGACTCCGGCAAGTCGGTCGTCGTCATCGAGCACCACCAGGCGGTGATGGCCCACGCCGACTGGATCATCGACCTCGGCCCCGGAGCCGGTCACGACGGCGGCCGGGTCGTCTTCGAGGGCACCCCCGCCGACCTCGTCGCCGACCGTTCCACGCTCACGGGCGAGCACCTCGCGGCATACGTCGGCACCTGACCCCTCCGCCGGGCTGCTTGACTGTGCGGGTGCCAGACCCCACACCCGCGTTGTCCCTCGTCTCCCTGACCAAGACGTTCGGGCAGAAACGGGCCGTTGACCACCTCGACCTGCAGGTCCCGTCCGGCAGCATCTTCGGTCTGGTCGGCCCGAACGGTGCGGGCAAGACCACGACCTTGTCCATGGCGACCGGTCTGCTCCGCCCGGACTCCGGCACTGCCGCCGTCAGCGGCCACGACGTGTGGACCGACCCGCCACGGGCCAAGGCCATGATGGGCGTGCTCCCCGACGGGCTGCGGCTGTTCGACCGGCTGAGCGGGCTGGAGCTGCTTCGCTACGTCGGACTGTTGCGCTCGGTCCCGTTGCCGGACATCGAAAGCCGGTCTGCCCAGCTCCTCGACGCCCTCTCACTGACCGAGGACGCGGACACCCTGGTCGTCGACTACTCCGCCGGCATGACCAAGAAGATCGGGCTCGCCTGCGCGCTCATCCACGCACCAAGGCTGCTCGTCCTCGACGAGCCGTTCGAGGCGGTGGACCCGGTCTCCGGAGAGGGGATCCGCACGATCCTGCGCGGGTATGCCGCGGGCGGCGGCACCGTCGTGCTGTCGAGCCACGTCATGGAGCTGGTCGAGAGCCTCTGCGACCGGCTCGCCGTCGTCGCGCAGGGGAAGGTCCTCGCCATCGGAACCATCGACGACGTGCGCGCGGGTGAGTCGCTGCAGCAACGGTTCCTCGACCTCGTCGGGGTTCGAGCCGGCGGGACGGAGGATCTCGCATGGTTGCGGTCCTCGTCCGTCTGAAGCTCACCCTCCTGCGCAACGGGCTGCGGCGCAGTACCTGGCGGACCGTCGGACTGGTCATCGGTGCGGTCTACGCGCTGGGGGTCGTGGTCCTGGCGTGGCTCGGGATGATCGCCCTGCGCTCGGTGGACGACGCGACCACTGGGGAGGTGACGGTGATCGCCTTCGCCGTCCTCACGGTGGCGTGGCTTTTCCTCAGCCTGCTGGTCTTCGGGATCGACGAGACCGTCGACCCCCGCCGGTTCGCCCTGCTCCCGGTTCCTGCGCGCCGGCTCGTCCCCGGCCTGTTCGTGTCGGGTCTGATCAGCGTGCCGGGAGTCGCGACCAGCCTGGGCGCCCTCGGGCTCGTCGTGACGTGGGCGCGTTCTCCGATCACCGTTCTCGCCTCTCTCGTCGGCGCCGTCCTCGGGGTCGCCACCTGCTTCCTGCTGTCGCGCGCAGCGACGTCAGCGTTCACCCGGGCCCTCGGGTCGCGCCGGTTCCGTGACTTCGCGGCGGTAGCGCTCGCTCTGGTCGGCGCCTCGGTCGGAATCATCTCCAACCTCGCCGGACGGGCCTCGGCCACGAACGTCGCCGAGCTGCGCGCCCTGCTCACCCGGACGGCCGAGGTCGTGGGCTGGTCTCCGTTCGGCTGGGCCTGGTCGGTCCCGGCCGACGTGGCCCGCGGAGCCTGGCCGACCGCCGGAGTCCGGCTCGTCCTCGCCGCGGGGCTGGTCGCCGGCCTCTGGTATGCCTGGCGGCATTTCCTGGCGCTCGGCCTGTGCTCGCCGATGGAGGGCTCAGGCGGCAGCAAACCCGTGAGCCGACACGGTTTCGCCGAGCGGCTCTACCCGGCGACACCCACCGGGGCCGTCGCTTCGCGGTCGCTGCGCTACTGGCGACGCGACCCGCGTTACCTCTCGTCACTCGCCAGCCTGTGCATCGCGCCGATCGTCGTGGTCGTGGCCACGTCGACGCGGTCCAGCAGCCAGCAGACCCCAGTCGCCGCGTTCGTCCCCGTGTTCCTCGCCCTGCTGCTGGGCGCCGTGGTCTCCCAGGACCTCAGCTACGACGGGACGTCGCTCTGGACGCACATCACCTCGGGTATCCCCGGAAGCGTGGACCGGGCCGGGCGCGTGCTCTCGACGCTCACCGTCGTCGGTCCGCTCCTGGTGGTCGTCACCCTCGGGGTGGCACTGATCTCCCGGCAGTGGGACCTGTTGCCCCGCATCGGTGCAGCCACCATCGCGTGCGCTCTCATCAGCCTCGGCGTGGGGAGCTGGACCGGCGCCATCTGGCAGATCCCGGCGCCGCCTCCCGGCGCGAACCCGTTCGCCAAAAACGCCGGGGGTGGCGGCCTCAAGGGGCTCGTCTCGTTCCTCGTGACCGGTGGCATCACCCTGGCCGCCAGCCTCCCGACGCTCGGCCTGGTCATCGCCTCAGTGTGGGTTCCGTGGCTGGAGTGGCCGGCGCTCGTTGTCGCTCTCGCCTCGGGCCTGCTGGCGATCCGGATCGGCATCCGCGGCGGCGGTCGTCGGCTCGACGCGCACTGGCCCGAGGTCCTCGAGGCCGTCTCGGCGCGCAGCTGAGCCGGCGAGAGACATACCAGTGTCGACCCTTCTTGCGTTGCCCGACCAGGCCGAACGGCTGGTCGAGCTGGGCGTGCACCACCTCGCCGGTCTGAGCGCCCCCGCCCTGCGCGACCTCGCCGCCTCACCCGCCAGCGGTCTGTTGGTCCTGGGGCGTCACCTCGTGCCCCCATCGAGGCTCGCGCCCCTGCTCGCCCTCGGCGACACACCCGGTTTCGTCGTAGAGGACATGACCGACGTGGACGACTTTGCGCCCATCGAGGAAGCAACCGTGCCCTCCTGGTCCGCTTATCTTGTCTCTGCACCGGAGCGCGGCGACGAGATGTCGAACTGGAGCCCTGACGAAGCACTTCCGGCGATCACGGCCGCCGGCCGCTCGCCGCTCACCCTGACCGAAGGGATCTACTGGGCGCTCCAGGTTCCCGAGATCCTCGAGCGCAACCACTGCTTCATGACCATCGGCTCCAGGCGGCGTAAACCCCGGGGCGGCCTCGACTCCCGCACCCCGGCCCTATGGATCAGCAACGGGACCGGCCGTGACGGTCGCGAGCGCCGGCACGCACCGAAGGTGGGCTGGTGCTGGGCTGGGAACAGGCATACGTGGCTCGGGTTCGCGTCGACCTCGTCCCGGCGGGAGCTCTGACCGAGGTGCTCGCCGACCGCGGGATGACCTGGCGCTCGGACCTCGGTGCGTGAGTGCTGGCTACGCTCGGCGGCAGCGTCATGTCCGGGGTGACGGCCTGGGCGGTGATCGGTTCCGTCGTGGGGGTGGTCGGGCTCGTGCTGGCGTACTTCGGGTGGACGCGCGAGCACTCCGGGCCGCCTCGGTGACGGTCGGTGACGTTCGAGAGGTCGGTGACCGACAGTGAGTGACGAGGTCCGGGAGTTCTGGGACGGCGAGGCCCCGAGGTTCGACGAGGAACCAGACCACGGGCTGCGCGACCCCCAGGTGCGCGCGGCCTGGCGCGACTTGCTGCTGGCGCAGCTCCCGTCGGCACCCGCCCGCATCCTCGATGTCGGCTGCGGCACAGGGACCCTCTCTGTCCTGCTCGCGGGCGAAGGGTATGCCGTGCGCGGGCTCGACCTCGCCCCGCGGATGGTCGCGGCAGCCCGGGTCAAGGCGGCGGCTGCGGGTGTCGAGGTGACCTTCGAGCAAGGGGACGCGGCCGACCCCGCAGGTGAGCCGGAGGCC
>NZ_JBDTKA010000038.1:0-5748 GCF_039935575.1 Lapillicoccus sp. | reverse complement strand
TTAAATCGGAGCAGGAACGCAACCAGCCGGTACGGCGGTCGTCACCCACCGGCGAACCTTCAGGCCAACCCACCCACCCGATCCGTCGGTAGCCTTCGGCGCGAAGGTGGGTCACGGCGGCGGCCGTCCCCGCCTGCCCGTCGACGTCCACCCACGCAGTGACCGTGGGGTCATCCCAGATCCGACCAAATGAGACGAACGGGACGTTGCGCTCACGTAGCCACGCCGCCCGCGGGTCGTCATGGGTCGTCTGGCTCAGGACGAAGCCGTCAACGACCTGGGTCGACAACAGCTTCTCGTACATCGTCAGGGTGTCCGCCTCGTCGCAGACAAACGTCACCAGGTGTGCATCAGCCTCCTGCACGCTCGCGGTCAGAGTGGCCAGGAACGGGTCGAGGACGTTGCGGAAGCCCCGCCAGGTCGGCCCGGCGATCTGGAATCCCACCGCGTTAGCGCGCTGACGTCGCAGGGAGCGAGCCGCCCGGTTGGGCTGAAAACCCAGCGCCTTGATGTGGGCCTGGACACGCTGAAGGGTCTGCGGGGTCAACCGGTGCGGGTGGTTGAGGGCGTTACTCACCGTCTGACGCGACACCTGCGCCGCGGCAGCTACGTCCACCAGGGTGGCTCGCTGGGGTCCAGAACTGGGCAATTGGGCCACGACCCCCCGTCCGCATCGACGTATTCGAACGTTCAAAAGGCGTCTTGACAGTTCTTTGAACGTGCATATTCTGGTGCAGATACTCGCCCCGGTCCCCCGTTACTGTCAAGACCTGTTCCCCGATCGAGATACACCAGGGCACAGCCGGACGCTCCGACGCGCGAAAGTAGGTAACGACCGTGTCCGTGCCGCAGGTACCTCGTCAACCGTGGCTACACGAGCTCAACATCACGGTGCTCGGCAGCTGCACAGCCTTGTCGACCACCTCCGGAGACATCACCTCCTGCGGAGCCAACGGCCTGTTCGTCGACGACCGAAGGGCGATCAGCGAGCTGAGCATCCTCCTCGGCGGTGAGCCACCCACCCGAATCTTCGACACCGCGCTGGCGTCCCGAGCCGAGTTCCTCGGCTCGGGACGCAACCTCGGAACCGCCTCCCCCGACCCGGTCGTCGAGGTCCACCGGCACCGCCAGCTCGACGACATGGTCATGACCGAACGCATCGAAGTCACCTCCCGTGCCGCCGAGTCGATCAGCACCCGGCTGGACGTGCGGGTGGCCAGCGACGGTGCCACCATTATCGAGGTCAAAGCGGGCCGGACCGTGTCTCCCCTCATTCCCAGGCACAGCGACGGCCACATCTGCTTCGACACCGAATGGCACCACTGCGCCGTAGCGTTCACCCCCCCGCCCTCCGGCGTCGACCTCGATGCCGGCGGGGCGTCTGCCGTATTCGACGTCGTGCTAGGCGAGCAGGTCCCCGTCACCGTCGTCATCACCGTCGTCGTCACCCGGGCCCGCCGGTCCGCGTTCGACGCCGGCTCCGGGTCAGGGTCTCGGTCGAGCAGCATTGGGTGGGCCGATGTTCGCGTCACGGGTGCCGACCCGCGGCTCGGGCGTGCGGTCGCCGCCTCCATGGCCGACCTTTCAGCGTTGTGTTTGACCGACCCAGAAGAGCCAGAGGACGTCTTCGCTGGCGCCGGAACACCCTGGTATCTCACCCTTTTCGGCCGAGACTCGCTGTGGGCCGCGCAGCTGACCCTACCTCTGGGGACGGACCTGGCTCGCGGGACCTTGCGGGCGTTAGCTCGCCGCCAAGGAACCCGCTACAACACGAAGTCCGCTGAGGCCCCCGGCAAAATCCCCCACGAGATCCGCCGGTTCGACCTCGTGGACAACGCATCGACCATGGTCCTCCCCAGCACCTACTACGGGACCGTCGACGCCACCGCCCTATGGGTGATCCTGCTGCACGACGCCCATGCCTGGGGCCTGGCCGACGCCGACGTCCTTGATCTGCTGGACCCCCTCGAGGCCGCCGTGAGGTGGCTGGTCGAGGATGCCACCGGTCCGGACGGCCTGCTCAGATACGTAGACGACACGGGCACCGGGCTAAGCAACCAAGGGTGGAAAGACTCAAACGACGCCATCCGGTTCCGCGACGGACAAATTGCCACGGCGCCCATCGCGCTCATCGAGGCACAAGCCTACGCAGCCCATGCTCTCCAGTGCGCCGCCCGGCTGTTAACGACCTTCTCCCGCCGCGGTGCCCCCCAGGCCCTACAGCGGTCCCAGCACCTTGTCGACGCCATCAGAGAACGCTTCTGGGTGACCACAGAAACCCCCCCCTACCTCGGACTGGGTCTTGACGGGGACAGCCGCCTCGTCGATGGGCTCGGGTCCAACATGGGCCACGTCCTCGGTATGGGTGTCCTGACACCGTCCGAGGTCAGCGCCACCGCCTCCCACCTCACCTCCCCGGCCCTGTTCGACACATACGGTATTCGTACGCTCGGGGCCGACAACGGCGGCTTCAACCCCATCGGCTACCACACCGGCTCGATCTGGACTCACGACACCGCCATCAGCGCCGCGGGACTAGCCGCCGAAGGACGTGTCACGGACGCTGTCACCGTCGCAAAGACATTGCTCTCAGCCGCCGAGGCGTTTGACTACCGCTTCCCCGAGCTGTACCAGGGTGCCGGCGCACTCGGCCAACCCGCCCCCTACCCCGCCGCATGCCGACCGCAAGCATGGTCAGCCGCCTCAGCCGCCGTCCTGCTCTCAGTAGCGCTAGGCCTGCAGCCCGACGCGCCCAACCGCACCCTCACCGTGCGCCCTGTGCGGCCAGCCGCCTTCGGAGCCATGCGCATCGAAGGTCTGAAGTTCTGCGGGGAACGTCTCGACCTGGACGTCGACGCCCAGGGCACCGCCACAGTGCTCCTCGCGCCGGATAACGTCCGCATCAACATCAGATAACGCGCGGGCGGCGATAGGACCGAGGAGTCGAGCGCGTTGGTCCGTGGTGCGCACCGGGTGATCACGATCGCCGATTTCGCTGGTGACCGGAGCCAGCAGGGTCCGCCCTGCGGTCGGCGCGCCGGGCCTTTCCCGGTGCGTGTCCAGGTCGTGAGCTGAGGGTTTGCAGCGGTCATAGGTGGCCGCCGGCGGTGCTATGGGTCGGGCGCCGTTCCTGGTGGTCGCACCTGCGGCAGACGACGCCCACGGCTGCCAGAAGCCGCCACGATCCACTTGCGGTACCCCTGCCGTTCGACGGCCCGCTTGGCAGGCGGGTTGCGAATTCGCTTGAATGACGTCTCTTGGGCCGGTTGGCTCAAGGGATGTCATCGAACCCGGCGCCTTTCCAGTGATCACCGTTCCTGAGTCGTTTCGAGAGATGCCACGCTGGTGGCACGACCAGCTCGGCCGCGAGTGGCTGGACGCATTGCCGACGCTGGTTGCGGATCAGTGTCGACGCTGGGGTCTCGACGTCGACGGCGAGCCGATGCACGGGTCGAACGCTCTTGTCGTCCCGGTTCGCCGTCGCAGCGAGCTATACGTCCTTCGGCTATCACCGCCGGGCGACGAGGTCACCCAGGAAGCAGCAGCCCTCCAGCTGTGGGCCGGTCGAGGCACGGTGCGCCTGATCTCGTTTGACGTGGAATCCCGCACCATGTTGCTGGAACGACTGAACACCTCCCGCAGCCTGCAGTCGGAGCCATTCTCGGCCGCGGTTCCCGTCATCGCCCACCTTGTCAGACAGCTAGCAGTACCGACACCCTCCGACGTCCTCTCGACCGCAGCAGTCGCCGCAGGTCACGTCCGAACCTTCGAGCAGGACTGGCTGGCGCTCGACCACCCCACCCCACAAACTCAACTGACCACGGCGATCGAGCTGGCCGATGACCGCGCCCAAGCACAACCGTCCTTACTCGCGGTGAACGGAGACCTCCACTGCGAGCAGGTGCTGGCTGCCGACCGTGCGCCGTGGCTGGTCGTCGATCCAGTCCTCCTACGCGGTGACCCTGAGTACGACTTCGCCAGAGTCCTATGGGCGCGGCTCGACGAGCTACCCAGCAGCGCAGACATCACCGACGCCTTCGACGTTTTCGTGCAAGCCGCTCAAGTGCCACCCGAGCGAGCCCGCTGCTGGATCGTTGTGCGATCGATGTCCTACCTGTTGTGGGGAACCTCTCACGCATTGACCTGGGACCCACCAAAGTGTCGACGCCTCCTCAACGTCTTCTGTTGACCGCACAGAATTCGATGACTGGCCCCACCAATCCGATATCCCCTACCCCATCTGCAGAACCGGCGACACTGCGTCGGGCGTATCGCAAGCGTCGGCATCGGGCTGGAGACGAAAAGACCGTCTCAGCCGTGACTGAGCACGTTGAGCACGTGGCCGTCAGGGTCGCGGACGAAGAAGCGTCGCACCCCCCACGGTTCGTCGGTGAGGGGATGCACGATCTCCGAACCGGCTTGAAGGGCAGCCGCGTAGGCGGCGTCGACGTCGTCGACCTGAATGGAGACTTCTGGCACGACGGGAGCGGTCTCGTCGTGGGTCATCAAGCTGATCTGGGAGCTCGAGTTCCGCGGGTCGGAAAGGGTCACGATCCAGCCGTGATCCATAACCGGCTGGAAGCCGAAAACCGCGTCGTAGAAGTGCTTGGCCTCCTCCATCGACTGGCTGACCAGATCTGGAACCACCCTCTCGACCCTCATACGCGCCACCCTGCCCCGCCAAGCGAGCACCAGCAACCTGAATGCGTCCCGCAGGCCGACGGGTCGCAAAACGTGTTTGCGGGGTCGGTCTAGGTGACCACATGCTGCGGGCATGCAGATGCACAGCGGTCAACTCACGGTCTCGACCGAGGCGGTGCGCGAGCTGGTGAGCCTGCAGTTCCCTCAGTGGGAGGCTTCACCCGTCAGCGCCGTCGCGTCGCACGGGACCGTGAACGCGATATTCCGGGTCGGCCACGATCTGTGCGCCCGGTTTCCGCTGCAGCGCGCGGATGTCGAGCCAACCCGGCGGTGGCTTGAGTCTGAGGCCGCGGCTGCGCGCCGGCTGGTCGGCCGCACCCGGTTCCGCACACCAGAACCCATCGCAATCGGCGAGCCTGGCGCTGGCTATCCATTGCCGTGGTCGGTACAGACGTGGCTTCCCGGGACCGTCGCCAATGAGCAGGACCCGAGCGGGTCCGTCGCCTTCGCGCGTGACCTGGCGCAGTTCGTCCGGGAGGTCCGCGTCATGGACACCGAAGGTCGCACGTTCGACGGCACGAACCGCGGCGGCGACCTACGCTCCCACGACGCGTGGATGGCGGAGTGCTTCGAACGCAGCGAAGGAATGCTGGATGTCCCCTGGCTACGCAGGACCTGGCGAGAGCTACGGAAGCTGCCCAGGACCGCGGTCGACGTCATGACACACGGTGATCTGACCCCCGGAAACCTACTCGTCGCGGACGGGCGGCTAACGGGCGTCTTGGACGTTGGTGGCCTGGCACCGGCTGACCCGGCCCTCGATCTCGTAGCCGCTTGGCACGGCATGGCGACTGACCCGCGTCAGGAGTTCCGCGTCATGCTGGCCTGCGACGACCTCGAATGGGCCCGCGGTGCAGCGTGGGCCTTTCAACAAGCGCTCGGGGCAGCCTGGTACTACGCGGACAGCAATCCAACTATGAGCGAGATGGGCCGACGCACACTCGCCCATATCGCAGCGAACCCACCGCTCTGACTCAAGGCGAATCCGCCCGCGGCTCACCCCTACCCCGGTCCCATAGGCGAACTTGGGGTTAACCCCAATACCCA
>NZ_JBDTKA010000037.1:0-65894 GCF_039935575.1 Lapillicoccus sp. | reverse complement strand
GACTCACGCCCGTCGAGGCCGAGGTGTATGCCGCGCTGGCAACGGATGCGCTCGGACCGGCGGTCCGGCTGGAACAGGAACGGGTCAACTTCACCGTAGCCGAAGCCGCCCTTCGCGCCCGGCTGGGGTGAGCCTCAACCGCAGGCATTCGCAGTGGCCCGTCAAGGGCATCTCCATGAAGCACGTCGGACATATCTCCGCCTCGACGAGCGAGGTCCCTTGACCACCTCGGGAGACAGGGTCATAGCCAGGCAGCTCGACGAACGCCCCGCCTTCATACTGCACGTAGGTCTTCCGGACATGCTCCCGATGGTGACCCTCGTGTCGGCATACGAGCCGAATGCCCGCATCGCGTCCTCGATCGTGTCGAAGTAGGTGCGACCGACGCTATCGAGCTCGACCTGGCAGAGCAAGCAGACCGGCATCGTCCTGCGCTCCTGCTCGGTGGCCGAGCTACGCAGAACGCGTCTGGCGTGGGTGTATTGCTCAGCGCGGAGACCGCTGACGCCAGCCGCGACGCGAGCGGGGTGATCGATGTATGCCGCCCCGGCCTTGTCGACCTGCCTCGGTGGGCGCCTTCTGCCAGCTGCCGTGCGGTCGTCACCATGTCAGCGCTCACGGGACCAGCATCCCCCATCACGTCCGCCCTCGGACCGACGAGCGCCCGCAGGCGCACCTCAGAGCGAGATGGTGTCCGCGTAGACCAGGCGCGGCACCTGGATGGGGGGCGCCGCCGGGTCGGTCTGCCCCAGGTCGTCGGCGTCGAGCAGCTCGTGCTCCTCGACCAGCACGCGCCAGCTCGACGGGCCACCAGGAGTCCGCAGGGGCGGCACACCCGCGGCGTCGCCGGCAGGCGTACCCGCCTCCGCAGGGAGCTTGAGCTCCCCCGTCCACGTCGCCTTGAAGGAAGGTCCATCCGTCACGGACACCGCCCGGATCTCCGCGGTCGTCCACGTCTGCCAGCCCAGGTCGCCTGCTCCAGCAGGCAGGCTCTGCACGGAGATTCGCACGGTACGCGTCTGACGCAGCTGCCCGGCGAAGATGCCGGCCTGGCCAGTCGGAGTGTCGCCGGTGATCTGTTCGTCCGGGCCGAGAGCGCCCAGACTGGCGTTGGGGTTGCCAGGCAGACGCAGGTATGCCACCGTTCCCGAGAGCGTGACCTGGACGCGGCCCGGGTCGAGCCGGCTCACCGTCACCATCCGGGTCGGCAGCGGCTGCGCCCACGATGTCAACGCGACGGGCGACAGCTCATACCCCGCGAGTGAGCTGGGCTGATACCGCGCCACGGCGAGCCTGACAAACGGCCACAGAGCCGGCCCGTCCTCCATGGCGACGTCGACGAACCACCGCTTCGTCTCCGCGTCGTACTCAGGGACGTAGCCATAGACCCCGGCCACTGGCGTCCCATGCACGTCGATGAGCGGCAACGTGTCGGCGATGGCGACGGGACGAGCCGGCTCGGGTGTGATCGGTATCACGACCTGAGAAACCGCTCGTAGCAACAGGTCCCGGAACTGCACCAGCGGCGGGTTGGTCGCGCCCGTGGGACCCGGCACCGGCCCACCCGACTTCGTGATCGGGTCGGCTCCCCACAGACTGGAGGCCGCGTCCGGTGCTTGCAGCGCCTTGAGCCGCTGCTGCCCAGGATGATCTGGGTCCGGCTCGAACGGGTTGAAAACCAGGACGCCCAGCAGCTCGCCGTCGCCCGAGGAGAACCACGGGCGTGCCAGCCAGATGCGTATGCCGGATCGGCGGGTCTGTCGAACGGCGAACGGCTCGGCCGGTTCGACCTGCTTCTCCCAACGCAACAAGGGCACGGTGTCGACGATGTGGACCGCGGCGGGCCGGGCACTACTCTGGATGTCGAGGGTGACGGGCTCGCCCGCCAGCGACGGGTCGTCGTCCCCGGGGACATCGGCGGCGTCGAAGAACTCGCGATACCGAGTCGTCCCGCTCGGGGTGTAGGTCACGACGCGGTGATGTGTGTCGGGGAACTTCTGGATCGCGGCGTGGAGACCGATGCTGCCCTCGGCGAGGTCCACGCCGCGCACGCCCGCGCCGAACGGCAGGAAGTCGACGAGGCTGAGCAGCCCGGCACGCTCGGTCTCGGCCACCGGCGAGTTCACGACGATGTCGTTCCGGGTCACTACCGTCGGACCGCCGGTCGACAGGTCGTCGATGCTCTCCGTCCAGGCCGCCCGCACCTGCAGCCGGTCGGTGCTGGGGCCGTGCAGGTCGACGACGCCCGCCAACGCAAGGACGGCACGGCCCGGGGGGCGCATGGCGACGGTCAGCGCCGTGATCGCCGGCGGTCGGACCGGCTGGGGAACGGCGTGCACCAGCCGCAGCTCGGTCGAGGGGGTGAGCCACCAGGTCCACCCCGACGAGGCGGCACGCCACAGTGCCACCGCCGCCGCCAGGTCGTCCTGGGACGCCCCCCCGTCCCCGTCCGGGTCGATCGTGCTCGCGTAGTGCGAACGCCAGAGACCAAACCGCGACAGGTCATCCGCGCGGATCGAGCTCGACAGCCACGCGCGAACCTGCTCGCCGCGCGGCACAGTGACGTGTACCTCATGGCCGTCGACTCGAGCCTGCAGCGTGGCCGACGGATCGGTGCTCCGGTCGAGAACGATCCGCAACGGCTGGACCCTCGGCCACGCCCCCGGATAGGGGACCGTCACGGACTGCAGCACGCGAGGCTCGGGGAGCGCGTGCGGCGCACCCGCCTGGTAGAACACGAGCGTCGCCCCCGACGCATACGGGTCGGGCAGGTACGGCAACCGCAAGCCGTCCGTGTCGTGGGCGACGTACTGCCCCTCCCCCAACGCAATTCCCCGATGGTCGGTGATGTCGTCCAGCGTGACAGCCGTCGCCGGATCGGCCCCGAGACGCGAGACGAGAGCGATCCCCGGCTGCTCGACGGGCACGTTCGGGTCGTCGAGGTTGGGAGCAAACTTGTCGAGGAAGGTGCCGCGCTCGACGACGGCTGTCCGGTATGCCTCGGCGATCGCCGCGGTGTCGGCAGTCCCGATCGCCGCGTCGAAACGGCCAGCCGTCTCGGCCTCCATCTGGGTCGCCTTGGGCGGTGCGATGTGGCGTTCCGAAGTCGACAGGTCGTCGACGGCAGTAGCGTCCGCAGCCGATCCGAACGAGCGGACCACCAACCGGGACAGCTGCTCCCCCGTGCCCAGGGCCGTCCGGGCGACGATCGCGGGGAAGGGCACGGGATCCCACCGGAGGTAGGGCCGGGGTGCGGTGACGGTCCGGTTGCGAAGAAGGATGGGCGCAGCGGCGGCCTGTGCAGCGCCCGCCACAGCATTTCCGGACTGTTGGCCGTGGTCGGCATTCTCGGCGTCGTCGACCCCCTCGGCACCGCCCGCGGCGAGCTGCGCGAGCACAGCGGGGTCGGTGCCGAGCTGAGGCCGCACGCGCCAGGGCCGCTCTGCTGACGCGAAGTGCCGGACCGCCTGCGATACCTGGTCGAACACGTCCGGACGCTTACCCGAGGTTCCCAGATAGGGGCCAGCACTACTTGCACTCTGCGCGCGAGCCGTCGCCACGCCGAGCATGCGAGCAAAGGTCGCATCCGCCCCGTCGTCACCGGTGCGCAGTGCCTCCGGCAGCCCCTCGGCACCCCGCGCGGCCGCCGTCTCCCGCTCTGCTCCATCCGGAGCACCACCCAGATGGGCCAGTACAGCCGGACGCAACGACTCGGCGAGGCTGCTCGCGTCACGCCGAGCGTACGACTCCCGCAGAGCGTCCAGATGCTGCCCTGCTGCCGCAACCTCCCGCTCTCCGATCAGCCCCGGACCGCTCAGAGGGGGCCGGTCAAAAGGTGGTCGGCCGATCAACGGGAGCGTGACCTGCGGCACCCTGTTGCCCGCGAGGTCCACCCCGAGGATGCGGAACGAGTACGACGTCCCGTAGCGCAGCCGGGGAAGGGACCCGGGCTCGACGCGGGTACGCGTGTGGATACCGCCCGCCGACGCGTCACCGTTCGCATCCTCACCGCGGTCGACGACCGCCTCGGTGCTGCCGTCCGGCCCAGGGGGCTCGACGTGGACGATGACCTTGCCCGGCCGCGGCGCCGAGAGGCTCCAGCCGTCCCAGCCTGCGACGACCTCGTGGATGTAGTAGCCGTTGGTGGTGTCACCGGGGGCGCGGTTCAACGCCGAGAGCTGGAGGAAGCCGACGTCCTCGGCGTCGTTGAGCACCGCCTCACCACCGACGCCGGTCACGGTCACCCGGCGCCGGTGCAGGCTGTGCCACGCCTTGGTCACGTCGTCCCACACCTCGACGCGGATGCCGCGGACGAGATCGTCGTACTGCAGCTCGCGCGACCCGTCGTCCGCCGCAATCGCCTCCGCCGCAGCCACTCTCGTGCGCGTCGCGTCCGCTCGGTCGACCCGGGCGACGGCGAACCCGGTCGAGCGGAGGGTGCCAGGCGCCGAGGTCGCGGGGTCGCCGTTCGCCTCCGAGGCATACTGGCGGACCAGCCCGCGCAGGTGCTGGTCAAGCTTGAGCCCCGATGCGTCGGGGTCTAGGTCGAGGATGCGCCAGTCGTCGTTCCCAAGCGGAAGCGCGCCGCCGATCCACTCGGGTGACGAGACGGTCCGGAAGGCACCACGGCGCACCGACACGCTCGTCCGGCGTGCCGGCAGCACGGTCAGGTCGGTTCCGTCGGGAGGAGTGATGGTCACGCTGACCCAGCTTGCGCCGGCCAACAGCGCCGGCGGGTTCGGGTCGTCCACGACCACGTCGACCGCAAGCCCGAGCCGTCGCAACAGGGTTGGGGTGGAGCCGAACCCACCCACCCGGGCGTGGAAGTCGCGGTCGGGAACCGCGAGACGGGGGGGCGGAGGCGCCTGAGGGTCGGGCTCACGGCGCGGCGGCTGCTGCGGCTGCTCGGGACGCTCGTAGTAGCGCCGCATGGCGTGCGCGTCGGCGAGCAGCTGCAGCTGAGGGTCGGCAGACAGGTCGGTGCCGACGAGCTTGTCCAGTCGCTCCGTCAGCCGGGTGTCCCCGTCGGGATCGTCCAGCAGGACCTCGATCGGGGAGGTTGTCTCGGTGAACGTGGTGCCGTATGCCGGCAGCTCGACGGGGACGTCCCCTGGACGGTTGGTGGGCGTCTCCGTGAGCGGGCCGATCGTCGCGATGGCGTTGCGGTTGCGCTCGCCGAGGACCATGGTGGCTCGCCTGCTCCGCTCGGCGGTTCCCGCTCTCAGCTGTTGGAGCACCGATCGCTGGTCCAGCTGCGTCATCCGGTCGAGGATGGCTCCTGCGACAGGGTCCTGCTCGACCGCGGGCCGCCGGGTCGGTGCAGCGGTCAGGGCCGAGATGTGCAGGTCGACCGCGTGGTCGCTCATCCGGTGCGCCGGATTGGAGTGCCAGACCTGTTGTGACAGAGCAGGCGTCGGGAAGCCAGCGACGGGCACCGAAGTCGGAAGGCACGCCGCCCACGCGGCCGCGTCCGCAGCCGGCGACGACACGACCCGCAACGGGATGGCCCGGGCCGGATCCACCGAGGTGCTCAGCGTCAGCGTGCACGTGGCGAGGGTCGTGACCCAGTCGGCGACGGCCGGGAAGTCGCCGAGGACCGGCATACGGTCGGGGTCGTCGGGTGGTGGTGGGCCGGGGACCAGCTTGTGGGTGAGGAAGACGGTGAGGTGGAAGGATGCGTCGGCGTCGAGCGAGTACGGGAGCGCCGTGGCAAGGACGGTTGCGGTCACGGGGCGTTCCTCGGGTTCTGTGGGCTGAGCGAGTCAGGCGTCTTGGTCATGGCGTCATGGGGTGGGTACGAGCGCGGGGAGTGGCGCGAACGCGTCGCAGTACTCGGTCCAGTCGGCGTTGGTGCCGTCCGGAGCCGGCGGCATGATCTGGATCATCGTCGGGTCACCCTTTGAACCGGCGAGCCGCCGCTCGCAGCTGACCTCGACAGAGGCGGAGAAGAACAGCACCTCGACCTCGATGACGAGCGAGGCGCGTCCGATCAGCTTGCCGGTGTCGAACTGGTAGGTCAGTGACAGCTCGAGGGTGATCGAGGCCGAGATGAGTCCGAGGACGTCGACCTCGCCGCGGATCCGGAAGTATGCGGTCAGCGAGCCTTTGTCCGCCTCGAGCCTCAGGTAGACACCGACGGCGACCGACACCGATCCTGACGCTACGCCAAGGTCGATCGAGAGGCAGGCGGTCGCCTCGAGCCCAACCTCGAGCAGCACCAACCCTTTTGGCGAGGCCCGCAGGACGACCCAGCCGCCGCCGCCGATACACATCACGGTCAGCCGGAAGGGTGAGTCCTTGGAGCAGAAGTGGAAACCCACCGTGACCGCGTCGCCGAGGAAAGGAACGCGGGCGTCGGCGCCGAGAGCGATGTTCTCGAGGCTGAACACCCCCACCCCCACGCTGGGCAGCGCGATGTCGAACCCGGCGGTGACACCCTCGGGTGCCACGTCGACGTAAGGCGGGTCGCTGAACCCGTCGAACGGGATCATCTTTCGCAACGTGTCGACGAAGGCCAGTGGTCCGAGGAAGGCCATCCCGCCGAACACCACGTCGACCTCGGGCTTGCCTGACGACCCCGAGTGAAAGCCGATCCGCTGGAACGTCAGCTGCATCAACGCGGCGTCGCCGTCACCGATGAGGTTGAGCTCGAAGTCGACAAGCTCCGCGAGGATGTCCACGACGGGAGGGGCAGTGGCCGACGCGCGCACCTCGATGGCGAGCGTCAACGCCGTGTCGGGGTGGTTGGGCTTGAAGATGTTGGGCAGGGCCGCACCCAGACCCCACGGGTTGATCCGGGGGTGCCACTCCATCCGGGCCGTGACTGCGCTCCCGGGCTGGAGGATCCCGTTCGCGAACTCGACCAGCTTGGCCGCCTCGTCCTTGATCGCGGCGAGCGTCTTCAAAGCGGTGAGCGGCTTCTGCAGCGAGGCACGCACGGCGGCAGGGAACCCCGGCTGCCCCAAGATCTGGAGCAACGGGTCGATCCGCGTCGCGAGGTCGCCCAGGGCACCGGTCAACCCGTCGACGTGCGCGCTGTCGGGGTTCCCCGGAAGGGCCGTCACGGCGTCGATGACCTGCTGAAGCGCAGTGCTCAAACCTCCCGCCTGGGCAGCCAGTGCGTCCTTGGCCGCCTGGGTCACTGCTTTGGCGCCGTCGTGCGGGCCGCCGTCGAGCTCGGCCTGCAGTCGCGTGGTTGCGGCATCGAGAGCCGCCTGGAGCCGGCGAGCCTCCGTCACCAGACTCGCCACGGCATCGAGGGCGTCCGACACGAACGACGGCGCGCGGTCGAGCAGTCCGGTCGCGTCGAGGATGTCGAGCAACGAGAACAGCCCGAAGAGCTTGGGCAGCGCGCCCTGGAGGAACGAGGCGGGGTCGAACTTGCCTGCGTCGAGGCCCCCGGGTGCGGTGCCGTCGTCGCCGACCGCGCCGAGCGCGCGGGATACCCCGCGAACGGCCAGGTTGGGTGAGATGAAACCACCGGACCGCTCCGACCCGTGGGCGAAGTCGACCGCCGCCGGTGGGCTCTTGAGCGCCAGCAGCATCTCCCCCGGGTTGGGCGCGCCTGGTGTCGGAGGCTGGTCCGGCAACCGAGGCGCGAGCCCGGACGCGAGGTACGGCTGGGCATACACGAGGTCCACGGCCGGCGCTTGGGGCGACAGGTGCCGCATCGCCGGGACGATGGCCCGCAGTTCGCGCACGAACGGACGTGACGTGACGTTCACCCGGTCGATCTCGCCGTCGAAGACCAGGTGGGTGACCTCGACGGCGGTGTCTCCGGCCTTGACCGGAGCCGCCATGGCCACCGACTGGCCGCGACCCTGGATGTGGTTGATCGGGCCGAGCGGACCGGGGGTGTGGTACTGGCCGTCGACCTGGCTCTCGTTCTCGATGGAGATCTGGGTTTCGCGCTTGTGCGCCCGGACGAAGACGAGGGGCGCAGCAAACGACCCGGCGACGCCGGCCTGGTCGACGGTCGTGAGGTTGAACGGGAACGGCGTCCCGCCGCGGCGCGGCACGAACGGGGTTGCCACGGGCGGCTTGTCGAGGTCGGGGGTGACCAGCGGCCCGACGGTGACCTGGCGGAACGGGTTGTCGAGGTCGGTGTAGGTGCGCGTGGGCTGGCGGATGATGATGAAGGTGCGTTGCCACAGGTAGGCGACCGGTTTGCTGCGGTTGTCGATCCGGCGCTCGGTGACCTTGACGAGGATGCAGCGGTGCCCGAACGGGAAAAGGAACCCGGGATAGGCCACCCGAACGTATGCGTCGCGCCCCATTGCCGCGAGGTGCCGGTAGTCCGCGATGTAGAGCCCGACGTCGTCCCAGTGGCCGGACCAGTCGACCCACGCCCCGAGGCTGGACAGGGCGAGCTCCCGGACCTGGAGCGGCGTTGCAGCGCTGTCCTTCTCGCCGCCGTAGGTCTGCATGACGATCGCGCGGCGGTCCCTCGGGTCGAGCGACTGCGGTCCGATCACCCCCGGGTCGAGCGGGTTGCCGTGTTCGAAGTCCCTGGTGTAGACGGCGCGGACGATGCGCTGGGTGTCGTCTACCGGGGCGTCAGGGACGGCACCCCCATCAGCTCCGTCAGTTCCGTGACCGTCGGACGGGCGGACGGTGAGGTGGGTTCGCCACAGCTCGACCCGCGTACGGGCTGAGGCGTCGTCACCCGGCCCGACCGGATTGGTCCGGTGCTGGAAGGAGCCGCGCTCGCTGGGCGAGACGACCAGCCGGTAGGGCACTTCGATGGCCGTCTCGTCGTCCTTCGGCGGTTCCGGCCCGATCCCCGTGGGCGGTGGTGGGCCGGCCTGGTCGGGCGCCGGCGTGGCGTTGGCGGGCACGCGCAGCGGCAGGGTGTTAGCGGCCGCTAGAACACCTTCGAGCGAGTAGGGGATCCGGGTCCCCTTGGGCAGGTCGAGGACCACTCGGCTCGGACCGGCCGCGCGATGCCCGGACACGTTTGGCGTTGGCGCACCCGGCGTTTCGGCGTCCCATGCCCGTTCGCCGATGTGTTGGGTCGGGAAGTGCAGGATGAGCCGGGCGTCGGCCTCGGCGACGATCTCAGCTGCCCCGTCGACGGGCTCGAGGTGACAGTTCGGCGCCTCGAGCCGCAGGTCGACCATGTCGACCGGGCGCAGCAGTCTGGCGTCGATCGGCGGGGTGGCGCGTTCGCCGTCGTCGGGGCCGGGGGGAGCCATGGAGCCTCCGTCGCAGAGTGTTCCTCACAGGCTAGGGGCGTGGCGGCGCCGCGTCGTCGGGGAAAACCCCGATATCCCGCCACCCCAGGATCGTCCCAACTCAGCCCTTCGTGCGTCTGGCGCCCGTCGCGTCCAGTTGCCACGATGGGGGTTGCCGTCACCGGGCAGGGACGCGTCGAAGATGGGGGTGGGCCGGTGAGCAAGTCGGCGGCAGTCGCCGTGGTGTCCGAAGTCGGGCTGCTGCGCCAGGGGCTCGGGCTGCAGCTGCGGCTCGCCGGCGTCGAGGTCGTCCGCGAGTCGCCGTCTGTCGTACAGCTGTTGACTCACCTCGACGCCGGCGGGGCGCGGATCGACACCGCGGTTGTCGTCGACGTGAGGAGCGTCGACCCACCAGGCGAGGCGGCGAGCCTGAACGCGGCCGGTCCGCTGTTGGCTCGCGGCACGAACGTGGTGCTGATAGTCGGCTGCGACGGGACCCCGATCACCCGGACGACGGGCATCATGGCCGCGGTCGTCGCCCCCGACGCTGACCGCGGCGCGGCCCGGCTTGTGACCGTGTCTCTCGCCGAGATGCGCGACGTCCGGGACCTCACCCGGCTCGTACGAGCGTTGCCGAGGCACCCGCGATCCGTCACGACTGCACGACCGTTCACGAGGGCCGAGTTCACCATCCACGCCCTGATCGCCCAGGGCTACTCCAACGCGGGGATCGCGAGCCTGCTCGGCGTCAGCCGCAAGACGGTCGAGTGCCACGTCAGCAACGTCTTCGCCAAGCTCGACCTCGCTCGCGAGGACGGCACCTACAACCGACGTGTGTCCGCCGCGCTGCGGTGGTCGGCTGCCGACCACACAGGCACCGGGGCAGTCACGAGCACCCGCATCCCGGCCGGAGCCCCGGGTGACAGCTCGATGGTCTGGCCGCCGCGGTTGGCCCTGACGTCGAGACCCCTGTGATAGCAAGGTCCTACTCGCGCCGCGAGCAGGCCAGCCAGGTGTCCTGCCGACCCGAAACGGAGGACGACCGAGAATGCGCACGACCGCCCAGACCCTGCGTAGCTCCACAGCCACAACGACCACGACTCGGACCACACGCACCACTCGAGCGATCGCGGCACTCGCCGCCGTCACGGCTGCGACCGCGGTGTTCGCCGCGCAGACGGCTGCGGCGTCGGACATGTCTCCCTTGCGCACCGGCGACCCCACGGTTTTCCGCGCCGACCTGCAGGCCGTCGCCGCAGCCGGCGGCATCGGGGTCGGCGGCGCGGTGACCGGCAAGAACATCTCGTGGACCGGTGCCGCCGGCGTGCGCAACATCGACCAAGCGGTGAGCGCCCGACCGGGAGACACCGCCCGCATCGGCAGCGTCACCAAGACGATGGTGGCCACGCTGGTGATGCAGGAGGTCCAGGCCGGCCGATGGACGCTGCAGTCCACGGTTGCAGACGTACTGCCCGGCCTGCTGCCCGGCCACGGTGACGTCACCCTCGACGAGCTGCTCAGCCACCGCAGCGGGTTGCCCGACTTCTTCGTGCCGCTCCTGGCCGGGGTGACGACCGGTCCGCACCTCCTTTCCGTCGTCGACAAGCGGTACCGCGACCGCCAGCTGGTCGCGACCGCACTCACCCGGCCGTGGCTGTTCCCGCCCGGCAGCAGCTTCTCCTACTCCAACACCAACTACGTCATCCTCGGCCTGATGCTCCAAAAGCTCAACGGCACCGACCTCGCGACACTGCTCAAGAAACGCCTCTTCGACCGCGCTGGCATGGACTCGGCCACCTTTCAGACCACGAAGCCCTGGTCGACCCCGGCCCACCTCAGCGAGTACGCCGTCTTCGAGCGTCCGTATAACGTCGACCAGACGAACCCATCGATATTCTCCTCAGCAGGCGCGGTCGAGGCCACGCCCAAGGACCTCGACAAGTTCTACCGTGCGCTCTTCAACGGGCGGTTGCTCGCGCCCGACCTGGTACGCGAGATGGCTGCTCCCCGGTCGACCACACCACTGGCATACGGGCTCGGCATCTATGCGGTCGGCGACCCGTGTCCGGGACCGCACGGCGAGCAGCAGGCGCTCTACGGCCACGACGGGGCGACGTTCGGGACCCTGACGCTCGCGTTCACCTCGGCCGACGGCACCCGCCAGGCGGCCATCTCCTGGACGGGTCGTCCACTCACGACACTCGACAACCCCACGGCCAAGCCCGCCAACAACTTCCTCGTCGACGCCTTCTCGGCGAACTGCCCGGTCGCGGTTCCGACCCCGACCACACGGACGGCACCGAAGTCCACATCCAACCTGCTGCCGTCCCTCGAGTCGCTGACGCTTCCCGACGCGCAGCTCGCCCGACCGGCACACTGATCCCCCATGGCCAGACGCACCGCCACCACTGACCGGGTCGGTCGGGACGAGCTGCTGGAGTTCGCCCGACCACGCCACAACTTCGTGCTCGTCACCGCACGAAAGGACGGCTCACCGCAGCTGTCGCCGGTCACCGGCGGGGTCGACGAGTTGGGCCGGTTCGTGATCTCGAGCTATCCACAACGCGCCAAGTCCCGCAACGCGAGGCGCTACCCCCAGGTGTCGATCCTGGTGTTGTCGGACGACTTCGGCGACGCGTGGGTCCAGGTCGACGGAACGTGTGAGGTGCTCGACCTGCCGGAGGCACTCGACGCGTTCGTCGACTACTTCCGCTGCATCTCGGGTGAGCATCCCGACTGGGACGAGTACCGCCAGGCCATGCTCGACCAGGGCAAGTGCCTACTCCGGGTCACCCCGACGTCCTGGGGCCCCGTAGCGACGGGAGGGTTCCCGCCCGAGCTCACCTGACGCCGTCCGTTCCGTCTTCCCCCGACCCCCGGCGCCAGTGGCGTCAGCCGGAAGGACGTGACCTCGTGCTGGACGAGCGGGAGGGTGCCCAGCTGCGCGGCCGCTGCCTCCTGGCCTGGGCCTCGACGATGTGGGCGGTCGCGAACCCCGTCCTAGACCAGCTGCTGTTCTGGCGCCCGGTGCCCGGGTACCGCCCCTCTGACGACGCGTTCGCCCCCGCCACCCACATCGTCGCCACTCTCCGGCGAGAGCTGCGCAAGGCGGTGCGGAACGGCGAGCTCGGACGTGGTGCCGCCTCAGACGAGGCGATGGCGCTGCTGTCGACTCTGCACTTCGGGGACACCGCCGCGGACGGCTGGTCGGTCTGCGTCGTCTCACTCGTCAGGTCAGGGCCACCCATCGTCGAGTCATCCGTCATCCCGCGCGCTGGCCGGACTGGACCGGCGGCGCGTCTCTCAGCTGGCAGAGCAGCGTGCACGAGCAGACCCGACGGCCCTGGTCGTCGGTGAGGACGATGGCGATGCTGGCTGTGGTGCGGCCGGCCTGCATGACGGTCCCCACAGCGGTGACCATGCCGGACGAGGCGGGCCGGTGATGGATCGCGTTGATCGTCATGCCGACCGCGGCACGGCCCTCACCCGCGTACAGGACTGCCATCATCGAGCCGACCGACTCCGCGAGGACGACCGACGCCCCCCCGTGCAGGATGCCGTAGGGCTGGGTGTTGCCCTCGACGGGCATGGTGGCGACGACCCGGTCATAGCCGACCTCCGTGAACAGGATGCCCATCCGCGCCGCTAGCTCGCCGCCGTTGGCGTTCAGCTCGTCCGTGGTGATCCACGGAGACTCGGGTCGAGGGTCGGAGCGGGTGTCGGTCATGCGGCTCAGCGTGCCACGGCCCATCGGGTCCAGGGCTGAAGGGTGTCGGCCGGTGGCTTGTGGACAGCTCAGGCCGGGGCGTCTTTCGTTTCGCTCAAATCCGTACCGTTCTTGTCCTTCTTGCCCTTCGTGTCGACCTCTTCCACGGGCGGCTGGAGCGAGGCGAGCTCGGGCAGCAGCTCGTGCCGTTGGCTGAAGGTGTCGATGATGGAGAGGGCGACCGCGGCGATCGGGATGCCGATCAGTGCACCGATCGGGCCGAACAAGGCCGCGCCGGCGATGACGGAGCCGAGCGCGATGGCGGGATGGACGTTCATCGTGCGGCGGCTGACTCGCGGCGTAAAGATGTAGTTCTCGACCTGCTGGTAGATCGTGGCGAAGACGGCGATCCACAGGACGTTGAGCGGCTGACTGCTGACCAGCGCGAACAGGGCCGGCAGCGCCACCCCGATGTAGGTGCCGATCGTCGGGATGAACTGGCTGAGGATGCCCGCGAGCAGACCGAGCGGCAGCCAGAACGGGACGTTGATGAGCCAGAAGAACGCGATATGGAAGATGGCCGACAACCCGGCCAGGACCAGCTTGGAGACGACGTAGCCACCGGTCTTCTCGACCGAGATCTTCCACACGGTGACGAAGACCCGCTGGTAGCGCTGCGGCAGCCACGAGCCGATCGTCTGCCGAAGGCGAGGGCTGTCGGCAGAGAAGTAGTAGGCGAAGACGAGAATCGTCAGGCCGTCGAAGATGAGGACCCCGATCGAACCGAAGACGCCGAGCAGGCCACCGCCGTAGGAGCTCAGCAGCTGGCCGATCTTCTCTGGTGTCAGCTGCAGAGCGTTCTGGATGGAGCTCACGTCGAGGGTGGTGTGGAACGTCGAGTTCACCCAGCTCAGCGCCGAGCTGACGGTGGTGGGCAACGACTGACCCAGCTGGGAGACCTGGGCATAGAAGACGGCTCCGAAGACCTCGGCCATGCCGGCGAAGATGAGGAAAAGGACCAGCATGGTCAGGCCGGTGGCCAGTCCCCGCTTCATCCCGCGGTTGGTCATGAACAGCACGACCGGCTCCATGCCGATCGAGACCAGCCACGCGAGCAGCAGGATGAACAAGAACGAGCTGAGCGCGGTGAACGCCCACATGCCGACGAACAGGCCCACCACGAGAAGCAGCACGATCACGCCCGCGCGGCGGATGCCGCTGGGTGTGAAGGACACCCACATCGGGTGGTCCTTGTCGGTCCTGCCGACTCCTGCGTGGTCGGTCACGAATCGAAGACTAGTGGGGGCCCTCTGATGAGACACTCAGGAGGCGTTGAGGAGCTTGCTGACTTCGCTCTCGCGGTAACGGCGGTGACCACCGAGCGTCCGGATCGCGGTCAGCTTGCCCGCCTGTGCCCACCGCGTGACCGTCTTGGGGTCGACGCGGAACATCGCGGCCACCTCTGCCGGCGTCAGCAGCCTCTCGTGCTCATACGTCTGGATTGCCATGACTCACATTCCCGCCTGTGCCGAACCCCGGGTCTGGCCGCCGAACGGCGGGCCCAAGGGACGCTCCCTTGTCCTGAGAATTTACCGGCCGCAGACCTTTTGCGTCGGGGATTCGCTGGAATCGCTCCATCCGAAACTTCCGAGATGTCCCGGAATACGCTGGACCAGCGCTGACCAACGCGGACCAGCGCTTACCCGGCGCCACCCGCGCCTCAGCCCAGAGCGGAGACCACCCATGTCCTCGGCCGACCCCGTTAGCGAACTCCTCGACACGCACGAGCAGGTCGCCTTCTGGCACGACCGGGAGACCGGGCTGCGCGCCATCATCGCGCTCTACTCCACCGCGCTCGGGCCAGGCCTCGGCGGGACCCGCTTCCACCCGTATGCCTCGGCGGACGACGCGCTCGACGACGTCCTCAACCTCTCGCGTGGGATGGCATACAAGAACGCGATGGCGGGTCTGCCCCACGGCGGAGGCAAAGCCGTCATCATCGGCGACCCGACGACGGACAAGACACCGGAGCTGCTGCGCGCCTACGGCCGGTTCGTCGAGAGTCTCGGCGGGCGCTACGTCACCGCCTGCGACGTCGGCACCTACGTCGCAGACATGGACGTGGTCGCGCAGACGACCCGGTTCGCCACCGGCCGGTCCGAGGCGATGGGCGGGGCAGGCGACTCGAGCGTGCTCACGGCATACGGAGTGTTCCAGGGGATGCGCGCGAGCGCGGAGCACCTCTGGGGCCGACCGACGATGCGGGGTCGCCGGGTTGGTGTCGCCGGGGTCGGCAAGGTCGGCCACCGGCTCGTCGACCTGCTCGTCGAGGACGGCGCTGCCGTGGTGGTCACCGATGTCGTGCTGGCGGCCTCTAAGGCGGTCCTCACGGCCCACCCCGAGGTCGAGGTGGTCTCCGACGCGCTGGCTCTGAGCGGCCTGGACCTCGACGTCTACAGCCCGTGCGCCCTCGGCGGCGCGCTCGACGACGCGACGATCGACCGGCTGCAGGTGGGGGTCGTCTGCGGCGCCGCGAACAACCAGCTCGTCGACGTGTCGGACGAGGGAGGCTCCGCAGACCGGTTGCAGGCGCGCGGCATCCTCTACGTCCCGGACTTCGTCGTCAACAGCGGTGGCGTGATCCAGGTCGCCGACGAGCTGCACGGCTTCGACTTCGAGCGGGCCCGGGCGCGCACGGCCGGTATTTTCGCCACCACCCTCGAGGTGTTGCGCATGGCTACGGAGCACGGGACGACGCCGGCTGCGGCCGCGGACCACGTTGCCGAGCAGCGGATGGCAGCCGCGCGGCCCGGCGGCGTCTGGCTCCCGGACTCCGCGCCGCAGTTCAGCGCGGCCACAGCACGGCGATAGGTGGAACCGTCAGGCCTGGGGTAGCGTTAACCCCACGAAGACACACGATTCCCGGGGCCGCTCCGCGAAGGTCGAGGACCTATCGTCCGCGACGTGAGTGATGCCGCCCCGGCAGACGCATGAGGGGGTCACGTCATGGGGCGCGGCCGGGCGAAGGCCAAGCAGACGAAGGTCGCTCGGGAGCTGAAATACTTCTCTCCCAACACCGACTACAGCGCGCTTGAGCGAGAACTCCACGATTCCACGACGCGATACGAGCCACCCGAGCGTGGCCCCGCTGTCGACGACGAGGAAACCGATGATGACAGCGGGTACGGGAAGTGGGCCTCGGGCGAGCAGTGATGCGCGCCTCGGCCCCTGACTGACCTTCATGCGTCCCTCGTGGGCGTGGTAGCGGCGCTTCGACCTCACGGTCGACGCGCCGCTCGTCACCATGTCCAGGTACGCCGCGCTAGGCCGGCGGGTGCTCCCCGACGACCTGTACGGCTCCCCCGTCGACCCCCTTGACGCCCCGGACCACGTCACACCGGGGGGCGACGTTCGTGCTCGCCTCGTCGGTGACCTCGCCGATGACCCAGGCCGGTATGCCGCGCCGGCCCAGGTCGGCGATCACGATATCGACGTACTGCGCGGGGGTGAGGACGGCGAAGCCGATGCCCATGTTGAGCGTCCCTTCGAGGTCGAGCTGGGGGACCTGACCCAGCCGTCCGATCGTGGAGAACACTGCGGGGGGCGTCCAGCTGCCCCGGTCCACCCGAGCGAAGGCCCCCGGCGGGAGCACCCGCGCCAGGTTGGCCGCCAGGCCGCCGCCGGTGACGTGGCTGAGTGCGTGGACCTCGACACCGTCGGTGCGCAGCAGGCCGAGCAGGTCCGGGGCATACACACGGGTGGGCTCGAGCAGCTCCTCCCCCAGACTGCGCCCGAACTGCGGGACGTGTCGGTCGAGTCCCCAGCCAGCGCGCTCGACCACGCGGCGGACGAGGGAGTAGCCGTTGGCGTGCAGCCCGCTGGAGGCGAGGGCGACGACGACGTCGCCCGGGACCACGCGGTGGGGGCCGAGGAGGTCGGCGTACTCGACCACGCCCGTGGCGGCGCCGGCGACGTCGTACTCGTGGGGTTCGAGCAGCCCGGGGTGCTCGGCGGTCTCGCCGCCGACCAGCGCCACACCCGCCTGGGCGCAGGCGTCGGCAATGCCTGACACGATGGCCGCGATCCGTTCGGGGATGACCTTGCCGGTGGCGATGTAGTCGGTCATGAACAGCGGTTCGGCTCCGCACACGACGATGTCGTCGACGACCATGCCGACCAGGTCGAACCCGATCGTGTCGTGCCGGTCGAGGGCCTGGGCGATGGCGACCTTCGTGCCGACCCCGTCGGTCGAGGTGGCGAGGACCGGACGCGCCATCCGGGTCAGCGCAGACGCGTCGAACAGCCCGGCGAACCCCCCGAGGCCGCCGAGGACCTCCGGCCGCTGCGCACGGCGTACCGACTCTTTCATCAGGGCCACGGCCTTGTCGCCGGCCTCGACGTCGACCCCAGCGTCGGCATACGTGATGGGTGTGGCGGGCGGCTGGGTCACCTGCTCAGGCTATCGGCGGGAGTCAGGGGTGCTGCAGCGCGTTCCCACCGCCACTCGCGAGCCCGGCGGGGACACCTTCGGCGTCCCTGCCGATCTGGACCGCTACCGGGACGGCCTTGGGGCTCGCGTCGAGCGGCAGGACGTCGATGTTGGAGTCGTGCCCAGTGCGTACCGAGATGGGCAGCGTCTCCAGCACGTGCTTGCCGATCCGACCGTCCTCGGGGAGCGCGATCGGATAGCTCCCCGTGAAGCAGGCCGAGCAGAGCTCCGTCGGGGGTTGGTTGGTCGAGGCGATCATGCCCTCTTCGGAGATATAGCCGAGGGAGTCGGCGCCGATCGACGCCCTGATCTCCTCGACTCCGAGCCCGGTCGCGATCAGCTCGGCCCGCGTCGCGAAGTCGATGCCGTAGAAGCACGGCCACCGCACGGGCGGACTGGAGATCCGCACATGCACCTCCAGGGCGCCGGCCTCGCGCAACATGCGGACCTGGGCCCGCTGGGTGTTGCCGCGAACGATCGAGTCGTCCACGACGACCAGACGCTGGCCGCGGATGGCGTGCTCGAGTGCGTTGAGCTTGAGCCGGATGCCGAGCTGGCGCAGCGTCTGCGACGGCTGGATGAAGGTCCGCCCGACGTAGGCGTTCTTGACGAACCCCTGCCCGTACGCGATCCCGGACTCCTGCGAGTACCCCACCGCTGCAGGCACGCCGGACTCCGGCACCCCGATGACGAGGTCGGCGTCGACCGGGTGCTCGCGGGCCAGCTGGCGACCCATCTCGACCCGGGCCTCGTGGACGACGCGGCCACTGATCACCGCGTCGGGACGGGCGAGGTAGACGTACTCGAACACGCAGCCCTTGGGTTTGGCCTCGGCGAAGCGGTGGCTGCGCAGGCCGTTCTCGTCGATCGCGACGAGCTCACCGGGCTCGACCTCACGGACGACGCTCGCGCCGATGGTCTGCAGCGCCGCGGTCTCGGAGGCGACGACCCAGCCGCGCTCGAGCCGGCCCAGCGCCAACGGACGCACCCCGTGGGGATCGCGCGCGGCATACAACGTGTGCTCGTCCATGAAGACGAACGAGAAGGCGCCCTCGAGCCGGGGCAGGACCTCGAGCGCGCTCGCCTCGAGGGAGCGGTCGGGGTCGCCGGCCAGCAGGGTCGTGACGAGCGCCGTGTCCGAGGTGTTGCCGCGGCCCAGCTCGCCGCGCTTCCCGGCGGCGGCGCCCAGGCGCTCGGTCACCAGCTCGCGCAGGTCGACGGTGTTGATGAGGTTGCCGTTGTGGGCGAGGGCGACCGTGCTGTCGCCGATCCCGCCCAGCGTGGGCTGGGCGTTCTCCCAGGTCGAACCGCCGGTGGTGGAGTAACGGGTGTGGCCGATCGCGATATAGCCGCGCATCGAGCCGAGCGTCGCCTCGTCGAAGACCTGGCTGACCAGTCCCATGTCCTTGAAGACCAGGATCTTCTCGCCGTCGCTCGTCGCGATGCCGGCGGACTCCTGCCCGCGGTGCTGCAACGCATAGAGGCCGAAGTAGGTGAGCTTGGCGACCTCCTCGCCGGGCGCCCAGACACCGAAGACGCCGCAGGCGTCCTGCGGGCCGTGGTCCTTCGAGTCGGTGAGGTCGAGCTGGTCCGTCAGACGTCCGTCTCCGCGAGGCACGTACCTCATTCTCCCACAGCCGCGGGGAGGTCCGACCGCGCAGCGCCGGTCCGAGAGGCCCGCAGGCTCCATGGACCAGGCTGCCGGCCGAGGTCGCCGGTCAGCCCGCCGGTCAGCGGCGTTCGAGGAGTATCCCGGCCAGGCCACCGAGCAGGCCTCCGAGGAAACCGAACGAGACCGCGAGCAGGCCCAGCTGGGTCCCGCCGCTGTAGTCGGGGGCCGAGTCGCCGAAGACCGCGATTGCGGAGCCGACGATCAGCCCGACGACCGCGCCGGTGATGACAAAGCGCAGATAGCTGGGGTTGCGCGGGCCTGCCTTGCTCACCGGGTGAGCCTAAGCCACGGGGAGGATGCTCACCGGTCGAGGGTGGTCCGGTGCGGGTGCTCACAGCGGGGTGAGCGGCAGGATCGCGCCGAGGTCGGCACGCAGCCCAGAGGCGCGGACCGAGCCGCTGCACCGCGCCGCAGCCCACTCGAGCCGTCCGCTCACGAGACCGATCCAGGTCGCGGCGTCCGTCTCGAGGACGTTGGGCGGTGTACCCCGCTTGTGCATCGGGCCCTCTACGCACTGCACCGCCCCGAACGGGGGCACTCGAACCTCGACCGACCGCCCGGGATGGCGCGCCGCCAGCTCCTCCAGCGCATACCGCACCGCGGTCGCGACGACCGGACGAGGCACCTCGGTCAGGTCAGCTGCAGCGAGGCATACCTCGAGGGCGTCGTGACCGTCGGCGGGGTCGACGCGTCGGCGGGCGGGCACGCCAGGATCATCCCACGTCGGTCAGGGAAGCTCCGTACGCAGCCGTGGGATGACTTGCGTAGCAACGGTTTCGAGGGTCGTCTCCAACCCTCGGTAAGGGCTGTTCGGCCTGGGCCAGTGGGTGATGACGTCGGTGAAACCGAGCTCGGCGGCGCGGGTGACCATCTCGGCGAACAGGTCCGCGCTCTCAAGGGAGTAGTGCGGCGACGAGTCGAGGTTGAGATAGCTCGGGTATGCCTGCCCGTCTCGTCCGGCTGCGACGAGCGCTTCGTCGAGGATGCTGCGCGACACCGCCAGCCCGTCGAACCAGGCGTCGAGCGTGTCGGCCTTCGTCCCGGTGGTGACCCATCCGTCACCGTGCCGAGCCGCGAAGCGCAGCGAGCGCGGGCCGTTGGCCGCCACGAGGACGGGGACGTTGCGTACCCGCGGGAGGGTGCGAGCGTCTCGAGCCGAGAACCAGGTCCCGTCCTTCGTGACGTGGTCCTCGTCGCGCAGCTGGGTGAGCAGCAGGGTGAACTCCTGGAACCGGTCCACCCGCTCCTTGGTCGTGAGCTCGCCACCGGCGAGGAGACGCGAGTCGAGGTCACCACCGGTTCCGACACCGAGCAGGAACCGTCCTCCCGAGATGTCGTCGAGGGACTGGACGTCCCGGTGGAAGGCGACCGGGTGGCGGTAGTTGGGCGAGGACACGAACGTCCCGAGCCCGATCTGGTCGGTGACCAGCGCCGCCGCCGTCAGGGTCGGCGTGGTCCCGAACCACGGCGAGTCCGGCAGCCCGCCCCAGACGAGGTGGTCGTAGGTCCAGGCGTGGTCGAACCCGAGGTCCTCCGCCATCCGCCACAGTCGGGACGCCTCGGTCCACGGGTACTCGGGAAGGATCGTCAGGCCGAACCGCACGATGAGACCCTAGCCCCGTGGGGGACGCGACAGGGGGTTCGGGTGTCGCTCTCGTCACCGACGAGCGCGGGGGTGTCACGGTGGTGCAGGACGGGGTGCCGCAGTCCTACGTCCGGCTGGACGACCCCGAGCTGCTGGCGTTCGAGTACGTCCAGCACTTCGGGCTCGTGATCGACGCGCTGTCTCCGGGGCCGCTGGCGGTGACCCACGTCGGCGGCGGCGGGCTGACGCTGCCACGCTGGGTGGCGGTGACCCGGCCCGGGTCGCCCCAGATCGTGCTCGAACCCGACGCCGCACTGACCGAGGTGGTGCGGCGCGAGCTGCCGTTGCCGCGAGGTCACCGGATCCGGGTACGTCCCGTGGACGGGGTCTCGGGGGTGGCTGCCCTGCGGGACGCGAGCGCCGACGTCGTGGTCGTCGATGCCTACGAGAGGGGACGGGTCCCCGCCGAGCTCGTGAGCCCGACGTTCCTGACCGACGTCCGTCGGGTGCTTCGGCCCGACGGGGTGCTCCTGCTCAACATCGCGGACGAGCCACGACGACGGCACGTGGCACGGGTCATCGCGACGGTCCTGGAGAGCGGGTTCCCGGCTGCGCTGATGATCGCGACGTTCGAGGTGCTGAAGGGTCGCCGGTTCGGCAACACGGTCGTCGCGGCCTCACCGACCGCGCTGGACGTGGAGTCGATCAGTCGTGGCGTATCCCGGTTGCCGCTGCCGACCGGGATGCGGCAGGAGCCGTTCCTGCGCCGGTTCATCGCCGGGTCGAAACCGTTCACGGACAACGGTGCTGACACGGACGCCGTCCGGTCGCCCCAGCCCCCGGACCCGGGGACCTGGCGCGCCGTCTGACCGGCGCTCCGACCGGACTCAGAGGTCTGCGACTTCGCGAGGGTTCGGGGATCCCGAAAAGTCGGCAGCTTCAGAGTCCGGTATCGGGGATTCCCGGGAGGTCGCGTCGCCTGGGCCGGCACCTCGACTATCTGCTGGGACGTCGAAAAACGTCCCGTAGCTCACGGTCGGCTACTTCGCTGTTCTGACTCGGCACCTCGTCGCTCGCCGATCCGATCGGTGCTTCGGGCTCGACCACCGGACCCGCGTGCCACAACACCCAGGCGAGCAGCCCCAGCAGACCCGCGAGGGTGAGGCAGAGGACGGCCGGCGGCCCATCGGACAACATTTCCGTCGAAAGGTTTCGGGCGCTGGTGGGATCAGTCACGAGCTGGTAGATCCCCACGGCCAGGGTGACCGGGCCGGACAGCTCGATCATGGCGAAAAAGACGACAACCACGAATCCCGACCATCGCAGGCTTTCGGGGATGGGGTCACGCAGCCGCCTTCTGCACACGACGACCAGGGCGAACCCGGCCGTCGCGGCCAACATCCCCCAAGCTGACTCGCCACCCAGTCCGAAGGCCATCCACGACATCGCGCGGTCAACGAAACGGATGTAGTCAGCCGAGTTCTCGAAGAACGCGAACCACCCTCCGTGGACCATAAGCATCAAGGACGGCACCGTCAGAGTCAGCAGCACACGTGCCATCCAGACCGGTGCCAGCGACCGCGCCAGACTCCCGCTCTGTGACATCGTCGTCAGCGCCGCATCGCCACGCGCGGCCAACAAATCCAGGAGCCTGCAACACGCCTGGTACGAGGAGCCTCACCTGCCGCCGCCATCGCAGAATGATGGCAGAGGCGACCCAGGGGTGCCATCGTCGTCACCCTGACTGCCCGTCCCGACTCGGTGGGTCAGCGCGAGGTCAGCGGCCGAAGACCGCAGGCAGCGTGGCCGTATGCGTCGAACGCAGCGTCTCGAGGTCGATGGCGAACTGCCCGTGGACCTCCAACCCGTCGACCGAGTCGTCGACGACGCCGATCCGGACCGCACCGACGCCGGATCCCTCGACGAGTGCGAGGAAGTCGTCGTCCGACCCGGGCACCACCGACACCATGACGCGTCCCGCCGACTCGGAGAACAGCGCGACGAAGGCGTCGTCGTGGGCATCCTCGACCGAGACACGCGCGCCGACGCCGTGCCGTAGCACCGCCTCCGCCAGCGTCTGAGCGAGGCCGCCGTCGGACAGGTCGTGGGCGGCATCGAGCACACCGGTTTCGGAGGCTCTGACGAGGAGTTGTCCGAGGCGCATCTCGTGCTCGAGGTCGACGACGGGTGGGTGTCCGCCGAGGTGCCCGTGCACGACGTGCGCCCACTCCGACCCGTCCAGCTCGTCGCGCGTTTCGCCGATGAGGTAGACGGCCGACCCGTCGGTGCCGAACCCCGACCGCGTCCGAGTGGCGACGTCGTCCATCACGCCGAGGACCCCGATGACGGGCGTGGGATGGATGGCGACGTCGCCGGTCTGGTTGTAGAACGACACGTTGCCGCCGGTCACGGGGATACCCATGACGCGGCAGCCCTCGGCGACCCCCCGCACCGCCTCGCGGAACTGCCACATCACCCCGGAGTCCTCGGGCGACCCGAAGTTGAGACAGTCGGTGACCGCGAGCGGAGTCGCACCCGCGGTGGCGACGTTGCGGTAAGCCTCGGCGAGCGCCAGCTGGGAGCCGGCATATGGGTCGAGCTTGGCGAACCGGCCGTTGCAGTCCGTCGAGATCGCGACCCCACGCCCGGTCTCCTCGTCGACGCGCACGACACCGGCGTCGTCGGGCATGGCGAGCGCCGTGTTGCCGAGGACATAGCGGTCGTACTGCCGGGTGACCCAGGACTTGTCGCAGAGGTTCGGGCTACCGAGCATGGTGAGGAGCGTGGCCCTCAGCTCGGCACCCGTGCTCGGCCGGGCGAGAGCGCCAGCTCCGTTCTCCTGCAGCGTATTCAGGTATGCGGGTCGTGCCAGTGAGCGGTTGTAGACCGGTCCGTCGTGGGCCACGGAGCGAGGCGGCACGTCGACGATGACCTCGTCGTGCCAGGTGATGACCAGATGGTCGCCGTCGGTGACCTCGCCGATCACCGTCGCTTCGACGTCCCACCGGTCGGTGATCGCCAGGAAGGCGTCGAGGTGGTGGGGCTCGACGATGGCCATCATGCGTTCCTGCGACTCCGACATAAGGATCTCCTCGGGCCGCAGGCTGGCGTCGCGCAGCGGCACGAGGTCGAGTGCGACCTGCATACCGCCATCGCCGTTGGAGGCGAGCTCGCTTGTGGCGCAGGACAACCCGGCACCGCCGAGGTCCTGGATCCCGGCGACGACCTTAGCGGCGTAAAGGTCGAGACAGCACTCGATGAGCACCTTCTCGGCGAACGGGTCACCGACCTGGACCGCGGGACGTTTGGTCGGCCCGCCCTCCTGTGTCGCCGAGAACGCCTCGGAGGCGAGCACCGACACCCCGCCGATGCCGTCGCCGCCGGTCTTGGCGCCGAACAGGATGACCTTGTTGCCGGCACCCCGAGCCGACGCGAGGTGGATGTCCTCGATGCGCATCGCACCGACGCAGAGCGCGTTGACGAGCGGGTTGCCCTGGTAGCAGTCGTCGAAGACGACCTCGCCCCCGATGTTGGGCAGACCAAGACAGTTGCCATAACCGCCCACTCCCGCAACGATTCCAGGAAGCACTCGCTGCGTGTCGGGGTGGTGGAGGTTGCCGAACCGCAATGGGTCCATCACAGCGATCGGCCGCGCGCCCATCGACATGATGTCGCGGACGATGCCCCCGACTCCGGTGGCCGCACCTTGGTACGGCTCGACGTAGGACGGGTGGTTGTGACTCTCGATCTTGAACGTGACGGCCCACCCGTCACCGATGTCGACGACGCCCGCGTTCTCCCCGATGCCGACAAGCAGGCTTTCCCGCATCTCCTCGGTGGTGTTCTCGCCCCACAGTGAGAAGTGGATCTTGGACGACTTGTAGGAGCAGTGCTCGGACCACATCACGGAGTACATCGCCAGCTCGGCGGACGTCGGCCGCCGCCCGAGGATCTCGCGGATGTTGAAGTACTCGTCGTCCTCGAGCCCGAGCTCGGTCCAGGGCTGCCGGGTGTCGGGGTTGGCCGCTGCCTGGGCGACGGTGTCGAGGCCGGTCGCGGTGCTGATGTCTGTGCTGATGACCGAGTCGATGGAGGAGTCGGTCACGCTGACACCGTCTGCATGAGGATGGACTCGAACAGCGCGAGGCCGTCGGTCGTCGGTCCGAACCCCGGTTCGACGGCGTGCTCCGGATGGGGCATCAGGCCGACCACGTTGCCGCGCTCGTTGGTCACGCCGGCGATGGCGCGGTAGGACCCGTTCGGGTTGTCCCCGACGTAGCGGAACACCACGCGACCTTCGCCCTCGAGCCGGTCCAGGGTGTCCTCGTCGGCGACGAAGCCCCCCTCACCGTTCTTCAGCGGGACGACGATCTCCTGGCCGGCCGCATACTGCGAGGTCCACGCGGTCGTCGCGTTTTCTACTCGCAGCGTCTGGTCGACGCAGCTGAACTTGCGGTGGTCGTTGCGGATCAGCGCCCCCGGCAGCAGGTGGGACTCGCACAGGACCTGGAAACCGTTGCAGATCCCGAGCACCGGCAACCCGGCCTGGGCGGAGGGTACGAGGACCTCCATGACCGGGGCGAACCGGGCGATCGCGCCGCACCGCAGGTAGTCACCGTAGGAGAAGCCGCCGGGGAGGATGACCGCGTCGACTCCGTGCAAGTCGCGGTCACCGTGCCACAGCGAGACGGCCTCGGCTCCGACCGCACGCACCGCTCGGGCCGCGTCGCGGTCGTCCAGTGAACCCGGGAAGGTGACGACGCCGACCCTCACGAGCTTTCGCCCAGACGGTCGCCCGGCAGGTCGGTGTTCGGCGGGTCTACGCCTTCCTCCACGAGCTCCTGGACCGCCACGACGTCCTCGATGACCGGGTTCGAGAGCAGCGTCTCGGCCGCGGAGCGCGCCTGCGCGAGCTGCGTGTCGGTCACCGCCCCGTCGACCGTCAGGACGAACCGCTTGCCCTGACGGACGTCGGTGAACCCGTCGATCCCCAGCCGTGGCAGGGCGCCGGCGACGGCCTGTCCCTGCGGGTCGAGGATCTCGGGCTTGAGCATGACGTCGACGACGATGCGTCCCATGCAGGGGGCTCCTGGAGTCGGGGTGACGGGCTCGCGGTCAGGCGGCGTGACACCGCCCGATGGGGGCAAGGATATCGGTCGCGCTCAGCCGAACCGGCGGCCGGTCAGCCGTTCGTACGCCTCGACGTACTTCGCGCGGGTGCGTGCCACGACGTCCTCGGGCAGGGGCGGCGGCGGCTCGCCCGAACGGCGGTCCCAACCGCTGGCGGAGGAGGTCAGCCAGTCCCGGACGTACTGCTTGTCGAAGGACTCCTGTGGATGGCCCGGCTCCCAGGCGTCGGCCGGCCAGAACCGCGACGAGTCGGGCGTGAGCACCTCGTCGGCGAGCACGATGGCGGGTCCGGAGCCTGCAGAGCCGCTCGCGCTGTTCCTGTCGCCAGCCAGGTCGAGACCGAACTCCACCTTCGTGTCGGCGATGATAATGCCGCGCTCGACGGCGATCTCGTTGCCGCGAGCCAAGATCCGCCGGGTCATGACGTCGACCCGCTCCGCGACGCCCGCGCCTACGAGGTCGACGACCTCGTCGGTCGTCATCGGCAGGTCGTGCTCCCCCACAGGTGCCTTGGTGGTCGGCGTGAAGACCGTCTCGGCGAGTCGGTCGCCGTCGACCAGCCCGTTCGCCAGCGGGACCCCGGAGACCGAGCCCACCCGGGCATACTCCTCGAGCCCACCCCCGGTGAGATAGGCCCGCGCGATGCACTCGACCGGCACCATCTGGAGCCGCCGGACCAGCGTCGCCCGTCCGGCGACCTCGGCGGGGACGTCGAGCGAGACGACGTGGTTGGGCACCACGTCCTCGAGCTGCTCGAACCACCAGAGTGAGAGCTGGGTCAGCACCGCCCCCTTGTCGGGGATCGGGGTCGCGAGGATGTAGTCGAAGGCCGACAGCCGGTCGGACGCCACGAGCAGCAGCACGTCCTCGCGCGGGACACCTGAGCCGTCGAGCGGGGCATACAGGTCGCGCACCTTGCCGGAGTAGACCGGCGCGAAGCCCGGGAGCTCGGGCGCCTGTGACGGGGCAGCGGTCACGGGACGCTCACCGCGCCTTGCTGGGCGTCCAGCGCGATGTCGCTGCGGTGGTGCGAACCGGCGAGGTGGATCCGGTCGACGGCCCGGTATGCCGCGCGCCTCGCCTCGTCCAGAGTGGCCGCGGTGGCGACCACGTCGAGAACCCGGCCACCCGACGACACCAAGGTGCCCTGGGCGTCGAGCGCGGTGCCGGCGTGCAAGACGTAGACCTCACCGTCGCCCGCGTCGACCTCGACGGCGTCGTCGATGCCGGTCACGGGGTCACCGGTGTGCGGTGCGGCGGGATAGCCCGCCGACGCGACGACCACCGTGACGGCATACCCGGGGTCGACCCGAAGCGGTTCGACCTCGTCGAGCGTGCCGGTTGCTGCGGCGTGGAGCAGGTTGCCGAGCGGGGTACGGAGCCGGGCGAGCGCGACCTGGCCGTCGGGGTCGCCGAACCGGGCGTTGAACTCGACCACCTTCGGCCCGCGTGAGGTCAGCGCCAGACCGACGTAGAGCGTGCCGACGAACGGGGTCCCGCGGCGGCGCATCTCGTCGATCGTCGGCTGGGCCACCCGCTCGACGACATCCCTCTCGAACCCGTCGGGGACCCAGTCGAGGGGCGCGTAGGCGCCCATCCCCCCGGTGTTCGGACCTTCGTCGCCGTCGCCGACGCGCTTGAAGTCCTGCGCCGCCGGGAGCGCGAGCACCGTCGTACCGTCGGTGATGCAGAACACCGAGGCCTCCGGCCCGTCGAGGTACTCCTCGACCACCACTCGGCCACCCGACCTGGCCAGGCACGCGAGGGCGTGGGCGCGCGCCTCGGCGAGGTCGTCCGTCACGACGACGCCCTTGCCGGCAGCGAGCCCGTCCTCCTTGACGACGTGGGGGGCGCCCAGCGCGCCGAGAGCGTCGTCCACCTCCGCCGCGGTCGTGCAGACGTGCGCCATCGCCGTCGGCACCTCGGCCGCGGCCATCACCTCCTTGGCGAACGCCTTGCTGCCTTCGAGGGCGGCAGCGGCGGCCGAGGGTCCGAAGACTGGTATGCCCGCAGCCCGCAGCGCGTCCGCGACCCCGGCGACGAGGGGCGCCTCGGGGCCGACGACGACCAGGTCCACGTCGTAGCGCTGAGCCAGCTCGAGGACCGCGGCCGCGTCACAGACGTCGGTCAGGGGCTCGCAGCGGGCGACGGCGTTGATGCCAGGGTTGCCCGGCGCGGCGATGACCGCGGCGACGGTCTCGTCCCGGGACAACGCCCGCACGAGCGCGTGCTCGCGCGCTCCCGAGCCGACGACGAGGATCACCAGGGCGGGCACGGCGACCACTGTAGGGGCCGCTGCGGAGTTGCCGCGGCACCGGCTCAGCACACGGTCCTGCGCTTAGCACACGGTCCTGCGCTCAGCCCACGGTATGCGGTGTGCTGAGCGACGCCAGGTGTGCTGAGCGGGCCGGGTCGCGACGAAACGCGGGGCACGCTGTTATCCCGTGCTCCCGGTGGGTCCTGGGGCGACGCGATCCGCGAGGAGGGCCCTCGGGCCCGAAACGCGGGGCGCGGTGCTCCCGGGAGGCAGGGGGGACAATCACCCGGGAACACCGCGCGTCTCGCACCGCGCCGCTAAGGAGGGGGACCCGCAGCTGCGGAGCAGTGTCGATCGCAACCGACACCCCCACAATGGCAAATCCCCGGGCCGGAGTAAAGGCAGCGACTGGCGGAGTACGGTCAGTGTCGGTATTCCGCCACCCTTCCAGGCCCGATCCAGCCATCGCCGCGCCAGCGGCGCTCACAGCCGCCGCCGAGGAGAGACCGTTGTCCACTGTCCGCCAGTCCTCCGCGGGAGTCGGCCTGCCCGGCCCGTCTGTCCGGGACGTCCCGGGTCCCAGCTGGTCCGAGGCCAGCGCCGACGACCCGACCAGCGTCTACCTCGCGCTGATCCGGATGCCGAGCCCGACCCGCGAGCTGATGCTCGCGCAGGGCATCCCGGCGGCCCGCCTCGACCCGGCGTTGGACTCGCTGGTCGGCCGCGGCCTGATCGTCAGGGGCGACGACGGCTCGCTCGAGGTGCCGTCGCCGATATCGACGATGCCGCGACACGCGTTGGAGCTCGAGCGGCGGGCAAGCGCGGCCCGCGCGGCCGCGGACGAGCTGTCCCGGATCTACTACGCGGCTCGGGCCAGGGACCCGGGACCCCAGACCGGCGTACGCGTGCTGATGGACCTCGAGGACGTCGCCGCCGCGACCAGCGAGGCCGTGTCCCTCGCCCGCACGAGCGTCCGCTCGATGCGGGCGATGACCCGCCGATCCCGCGACCTGGTCCGCTCCCCGCTGGCGTCACACCGCGAGCCCAGTGTCGGCGCGGGTGGGCGGCCCGTGACCATGAAGACCGTCTGGGACGCCCGCGTGCTCGAGCTGCCCGGCGCGGTCGAAGCGCTCGAAGCCCGGGTCGACGGGGGTGAGGCGCAGCGGTTCCTGCCCGGCATACCCCTGTCGGTCGTGGTCGTCGACGACGCGACCTGCCTCCTCGAATGGTCCACGTGGGAAGGTGGTCCGCACGGGCTGATCGGCCACATCCAGGGCGCCGTGGCGGCGGCGGCAGCGATGTTCGACCAGTTCTGGGAGCTGGCGACCCCGATGGGTCGTCAGGACGGCGCCTCCGGACTGGATGCCCGAGACGCCACCGTGTTGCGACTCATGGCCGCGGGGGTGGCCGACGCCGCCATCGCCCGGCAGACCGGCTTCTCCCAGCGCACCATCGAACGCCGGGTACGAGCTCTGATGGAACGGCTGGGCGCCCAGACCCGCTTCCAGGCGGCGGTGCAGGCAGTCCACCGAGGGTGGCTCTGACCGGATGGAGAGCCGGCTAGAGGTATGACCGCTCGGGTGTCACGGTCCGCGAACGCCCCGACCTTGCCCGCAGCCCGGACGCCGTGACGAACGACCTTGGTCTCCGGACTAGACTTGCTCGTTCCTTCGCGGCCGCCACGTCAGTGGTCGACCACGTCCCCGACCCCAGGCGGAGTGTGTGACAGCGCCCAACTCAGCGTCCCCCTCAGCGTCCCCCTCAGCGTCCCCCTCAGAGGTTTCTGCCGCCGTCGTGGCCGAGGAGATCGCGACCGAGCAGAGCCACGTCGACCTCGTCTATGCCGAGCTGGCCAAGGCCGGCCAGCGGGCCGGTCTGGTCGAGGCCGACGGGCTCGCTCGTGGTCGCACCGAGCGGGTCGGCCAGGCTCGCGACGAGGAGCTGACCGGCCTCTTCGAGCGTGACGCCCTCGTGCTCCACGCGGTCCGTCGGCGTCACGCGCTGGAAAGCCAGTACGAGGGGCTCGTGTTCGGTCGTCTCGACATCGACCACGCACCTGCACCTGCACCCATAACGGACGCCGGCAACGGATCCCAACCCGATGTCCTCGGGTCCCGTTCCGGCGATGGCCACCCGGAGCGGGAGGTCCGCTACATCGGCCGCCTCGGCGTGCGCGACGACGACTACGAACCACTCGTCATCGACTGGAGGGCCCCGGCTGCCTCCCCGTTCTACCGTGCGACTCCTGTCGAGCCCCTCGGCGTACTGCGTCGAAGAGTGTTGCGCTGCAAGGGCTCCGACGTCGTGGGCATCGAGGACGACTTGATGGTCGCTGACGCGCCGGACGACCTGGTCGTCGTCGGTGACGGTGCTCTGATGGCTGCGCTGACGCGGGCGCGCGGACCGCGGATGCGCGACATCGTCGCGACCATCCAGCGGCACCAGGACGAGGCGATCCGGGCCTCGGCCCGCGGCATCACCGAGATCACCGGAGGCCCCGGCACCGGGAAGACCGTCGTCGCCCTCCACCGCGCCGCCTACCTGCTCTACTCCGACCGGCGCCGCTACGAGTCCGGCGGCATCCTCGTGGTCGGCCCGTCGGCGGCGTACACGTCGTACATCGAGCGTGTCCTGCCCTCCCTCGGTGAAGAGACCGTGACGCTGCGCTCGCTCGGCGACGTGGTCGACGCCGTGAGCACCGAACGGCTGGACTCCCCCGCCGCAGCAGCCGTCAAGGGCTCGCTGCTGATCCGCCAGGTCCTCTCGCGGGCCGCGCGGGACGCCGTCCCCGACGGTCCGCAGGAGCTGCGCGCCTTCGTCGCCGGGCATGCGATCCGGTTGCCCCGGCCGGTGCTCGACCAGGTCCGCAGCCGGGCCTTGCGACAGCACCAGCGCAACCTCGCCCGCGACGCTGCGGTGCAGCTGCTCGCCGAAGCGGCGTACCGGGAGAGCGGTCATCCCGAGCGGGAGGAGTTCGTCGACCGGTTCGTCGACCATCTCGACGTCGCCGTGTTCCTCGAGAGCTGGTGGCCGCAGCTCGACCCGCGCGAGGTGCTGCTGTGGCTGGCCGACAGCGAGCGCGTCGCCCGCTATACGACCGGGATCCTCGACGCCGACCAGACGACGGTCCTGAGAGAGTCGATGCAGGCGGCCCTGTCGACCGGCACCTGGTCGGTCGCCGACGCCGCGCTCGTCGACGACGTCTCGTCGCGGCTCGGCCCCGTCCAGGAGCCGCCGCGCGAGGAGCGTGACTTCTACGAGATCGAGGAGCTCGACGACTCCCAGGCATACGGCGTGACTGAAGTGCAACCCGTGCGGGCCGCGCGGGTCGACCAGGGCTACACGGTGACCCCGGCCGGCGCCCGCGACCGGCTGCTCGTGGGGCGCGTCGGCAGACCGGAGGAGTACGCCCACGTCCTCGTGGACGAGGCGCAGGACCTGTCGCCGATGCAGTGGCGGATGCTCGGGCGACGCGGCCGGTATGCCTCCTGGACGGTCGTCGGGGACGCCGCCCAGAGCTCATGGCCGGACGGCGCCGAGTCGCTGGTCGCCCGGGACGAGGCGTTCGGGACGCAGCCACGACGGCTGTTCCACATGGACACGAACTACCGCAACGCGCGCGAGATCTTCGACTACGCCGCCACGATGATCCGGCGCAGCGTCCCCGACGCCGACATCCCGGACGCGGTGCGTGAGACGGGTGTCGACCCCGTGGACGGGGCCCTCGGGGACGACGTGCGCGCGGCAGTCCAGGCTGCGGTCGACGACCTGCTCGACGAGGTCGAGGGTTCCGTGGCCGTCATCACCCCGGCCGTCCACGCGGCCCGCCTCGAGGGGCTCAGCGGCGTCGACGGCTCGGAGCGCGTCCTGGTCGTCGACCCGATGTCTACCAAGGGCCTGGAGTACGACGCGACCGTCATCGTCGACCCGGACGCGATCGTGGCCGAGTCACCCGGAGGTACACGGGTGCTCTATGTCGCCATGACGCGCGCTGCGCACCGGATGACCGTCCTGCGCTGACTCGAGTCGGTCTACGTGGGTTGCCCAGGGCCGCTCCTGCCCGTTTCGTCACCGAACTCACACGTTTGTCGGTTCTGGCGCCTCTGCTGCGCCTGAAACCGACAACAACATGAGTCCGGTCGGAGAGAACGTGAGTTCGGTCGAGCCGGTCGAGCCGGTCGAGTCGGTCGAGTCGGTGGAGTCGCCGGCCCAGCTGAGCGTCCACATCTGGGTCCCCGGGTCGCGGTAGGTGCGCGGCGGCCCGTCTACTGGGTAGACCTCGGCTACCTCGCCGTCGAGCCAGGCTTCGGCCCCAACGGGGACCTCGATGACGAGAGAGACCCCCGCCAGGATGACCCCCTGCGCGTCCTCACGACCCACCCGCAGGTATGCCTGCGCCGGCAGCGCGCCGTCCGCGGGGATCGCGTCGATCGGGCCGAACAGGGTCCGGACCGCCGGGTCCACACAGCTCACGAGACGGCCGCCGTCCAGACCGAGCCGTCTCGGCAAGGTGAGGCAGCCCGCCACGGCCTCCGGGGAGGCGGCCGCGTCCGCGCCGTCCTCGCGCACCCAGCCGAACAGCAGCGGCCCCCCGCCGGGCGCGTCCTGCAGGACCTGCGGGGCGTAGAAGGACGATCCGCCGTCGACCAGGCCGCCGGATGTCGTCACCAGCTCCGGCCGGCCGTCGACGTCGGTGCACAGCGAACCGACCGCGTAGACGACCCGATCCAGCACACCAGCCGCCCAGAGCGAGACCAGCAGCACCCACGAGCCGTCGACCTCGACCAGCTGCGGACACTCCCAGATGTCGGCAGGCGCGAGGGGGCCGAGAAGCGGGTCCTGCGAGGTCAGCCAGACCCGTTCGAACCGCCAGGAGTCGAGGTCGTCGCAGGACCACAGCAGGAGGCCCGGCCCGGACTCGAGCCAGGCCCCGAGCAGCGCCCATCGCCGACCCTCCCACGTGAAGACGAACGGGTCGCGCATCTCCCGCACCCCGCCCGGAGGAAGCCCCGCCACGACGGGAGCGGACCACGCGTCGAGAGCATCGTCGGAGGCATACCGGACGCAGATCGTCGTGTCCACCGCACTGGTGCGGACGCCCGTGTAGGCCACCGCCACCCGGTCGCCGTCGACCACGGCCACGCCGCTCCAACAGCCGCCTGCGTCAGGCCCGTCGGCAACCGGGGAGAACGCGACCAGGTGCTCGGTCCAGTCGACGAGGTCGGCGCTGCTGGCGTGGCCCCAGACGATCGAGTCGTGCCACGGGCCGCGCGGGTTGTGCTGGAAGAAGACGTGCCAGCGCCCCCGCCAGTGCACCACGCCGTTCGGGTCGTTCAGCCAACCGCGTCGCGGCCGGAGGTGGTACGCCGGTGGTGCACCGGTCACGCGGGTCCGGCGAATCCTCGGGCGGGCCGCATCTCGTGCCGCTCGATGATCGCGTCGCGCCCGGGCCCCACTCCGATGGCCGACACCCGCGCACCGACCAGCCACTCGACGCGCTCGACGTAGCGGCGGGCGTTCTCGGGCAGCTCGTCGTAGGACCGGCACGACGAGATGTCCTCCCACCAGCCGGGCAGCTCCTCGTAGACCGGGACCGCGTGGTGGAAGTCGCTCTGGTTCACCGGCATGGTGTTGTGCCGGACGCCGTCGACGTCATAGGCGACGCAGATCGGCACCGTGTCGAGACCGGTGAGCACGTCGAGCTTCGTGAGGACGAAGTCGGTCACCCCGTTGATCCGGGTGGCGTAGCGACCGATGACCGTGTCCATCCAGCCACAGCGGCGCGGGCGGCCCGTCGTGGTGCCGTACTCGGCACCGGTCTTGCGCAGGAACTGACCCCGCGCGTCGTCCAGCTCGGTGGGGAACGGGCCTTCGCCGACCCGGGTCGTGTATGCCTTCAGCACCGCGATGACCCCGTCGATCCTCGTCGGGGGGATGCCGGACCCGGTGCACGCACCGCCGGCGGTCGCATTGGACGACGTGACGAACGGGTAGGTGCCGAAGTCCACGTCCAGCAGCGTCGCCTGTCCCGCCTCGAGCAGGACGGTGTCGCCGCGGTCAAGGGCCTGCTCGAGCAGCAGCGACGTGTCCCGCACCATCGGGGCCAGCCGGTCGACGTAGGACCGCAGCTCGCCGATAACGTCCTCCGCCTGCACCGCGCGCCGGTTGTAGATTTTGGCGAGCAGCTGGTTCTTCACATCCAGGGCAGCCTCGACCTTCTGCCGCAGGATGTTCTCGTCGAACAGGTCCTGGATGCGGATGCCGGTCCGGGACATCTTGTCGGCGTAAGTCGGGCCGATGCCACGTCCGGTGGTGCCGATCTTGCGCGCCCCGAGGAACCGCTCGGTCACCCGGTCGAGGACCCGGTTGTAGGGCGTGATCACGTGGGCGCTCGCGCTGACGACCAGCTTGGAGGTGTCCACGCCACGGCCCTCGAGCCCGTCGATCTCCTGGAACAGCACCCCGAGGTCGATGACCACCCCGTTGCCGATCACCGGCGTACAGGTCGGGGTGAGGATGCCGCTCGGGAGGAGGTGGAGCGCATACTTCTCGGCTGCCGCGCCCGACCCGATGACGATCGTGTGGCCGGCGTTGTTGCCGCCGTTGAACTTCACGACGTAGTCGAGGCTGCTGCCTAGCAGGTCGGTGGCCTTGCCCTTGCCCTCGTCGCCCCACTGCGCACCGACCAGAACGATCGCCGGCATCCGCGCCTCCCTGCTTGCGTCATCCGCGGCCGCGCGGAACGCGGCGCGGCGACAGGGTATCCGCTTCCAGCCGCCCCGACGCCACTGCCTGCGCACCGAGCTGGAACCGGGTGTCGGCGAAAAGGTCGTCCATGAGCCGGGCCACCCGTCGGCGCACGGTCCGCAGGCTCCAGCCGAGGTAGCGCCCGATTGCCTCGTCCTTGAGACCGCGTCCGAGCAGCTCCAGGAGGTGGTCGTCGTCGCTGCGGTCCGAGGACCGCGCCGTCGGCATGGGAGCGGCCCTGGCCCAGAGCTCGTCGAACAGCAGGACGAACGCCTGCACGATCATGGGGTGGCGGACGACGACGTAGTCCGCCTCCGGGTCGCCCCAGGACTCCACCGCCACGACCGCGGAGTCACCATAGATCGCGAACTCACTGGGCACCCCGGCCAGGATCCGCTGCTGCTCCCCTGCCGCGGCCCAGTCCGCCGCCCACTGTCGCCCCTGCGGTTGCTCCAAGATCGACGCGTCGTAGAGGGTGCGCTGCACGTGGCCCGCGCGGATCGAGTCCTTGGCGTGCGCGGCGTAGTCCGGGGACAGGCCGGACCCCACGGAGGTGGAGATCAGGGCGTTGCGCACCGGACCGGTGGTCTCGTCGGTGAGCACCCGCAGCAGGGCGGGTGCCACCTCGACGGTGATCGGGGCGACCGCGGGCATCTCGTCCGACACCGTCACGGCGTGCAGGCGGACCAGCGCGTTGCGCATCTCCGCCAGTTCGGCGCGGCGGCGGGCCAGCCGGTCTTCCTCACGGGTGAGGACCCGCGAGATGGTCTCGCGGGGATCCTCATCGAGGAGCGTCGAGCGGGGGACCGTGGTGGCCGGACTGGGGTCGCCGACAGCCGATCCGCCGCCCGCAGAGTGAGACACTTTGGCATCTTACGGCCATTGGCATCGTCTGACCACCGCCACAGCGAACGGCAGTGATTGGATGACATCGGTCGCTCGGAGCCTTCTGGGGATGGCGCCGAACGATGCGGACCACCTTCGATGCGGTCCGCTGCCCACAAGGGGGGCAGGTGCCGGGGGATGGACAATCGGGGGTCCATTCCCCGGTCCACCCCGCCCTCATCCGGCCTGAGCCCCGCGGTCGAGGTCCGGGTCAGACGTTGGGGCGTCTCAGACGCCGAGCGCCTGCGCAGCCTCGCGAGAAGAGTCGCGCAGGAACGTGCCCGTCCGAGCTTCCTCGTCGTGCTCACCGATGGCCCGGGCCGCGCGGTGCAGCGCCCCGAGCGCTCGAAGGAACCCGCGGTTGGGTTCGTGCGACCACGGCACCGGCCCCTGACCTCGCCAGCCCGCCCGGCGCAGAGCGTCCAGGCCGCGGTGGTAACCGGTGCGTGCATAGGCGTAGGCCTCGACCGGCCGGTCGCGATCGAGAGCCTGTTCGGCGAGCACCGCCCAGGCCAACGACTACGTGGGGTATGCGGCGGCCGTCGCGGCAGCTTCCTCACCGGCGGCCATGGCCGCCGCCGCCGGGTCGACCGGCAGCCGCGTCTCGGGGATGCCCAGCAGGCTGCCGTCCGGGGTGAGGCTCACGCGTGGGTACCGGCGGCGCGCAGGTTCTGGCAGGCCTCGAGGACGCGTGCGGCCATGCCGGCCTCGGCCTCCTTGCCCCAGGCGCGCGGGTCGTACTGTTTCTTGCTGCCGACCTCGCCGTCGAGCTTGAAGACGCCCTCGTAGTTGCTAAGCATGTATCCCGCGACCGGACGCGTGAACGCATACTGCGTGTCGGTGTCGACGTTCATCTTGACCACTCCGTAGTCCACCGCCTCGGAGATCTCCTCGGGCGTCGAGCCGGAACCGCCGTGGAAGACCAGGTGGAAGGGCTTGTCGTCCGGGGTCGAGAACTGTGCGTGCACGGCGTCCTGAGCTTCCTTGAGCACCGACGGACGCAGCTTGACGTTGCCCGGCTTGTAGACGCCGTGCACGTTGCCGAAGGTCAGCGCCGTCATGTAGTAGCCCTTGTCCCCGGTGCCCAGCGCGGTCGCCGTCGCGATGGCGTCCTCGGGGGTCGAATAGAGCTTGTCGTTGATCTCCTGGGCCACGCCGTCCTCCTCGCCGCCGACAACGCCGATCTCGACCTCGAGGACGACCTTGGCCGTCTGACAGAGGTCCAGCAGCTCGCGCGCGATCTGGAGGTTCTCCTCGAGCGGGACCGCCGAGCCGTCCCACATGTGCGACTGGAAGTAGGGCAGCCCACCGCTCTTGACGCGCTCCGTGGAGGCCGCGAGGAGGGGCCGGACGAACCCGTCGAGCTTGTTCTTCGGGCAGTGGTCGGTGTGCAGTGCGATGTTGACGGGGTAGTTCTTGGCGACCTCGTGGGCGTAGGCAGCGAGAGCCAGCGAACCGGCGACCATGTCCTTGACCGAGGACCCGGAGAGGTAGTCCGCGCCGCCCGTGGACACCTGGACGATGCCGTCGCTGCCGGCGTCGGCGAACCCCTTGAGCGCGGCGTTCAGCGTCTGCGAGGACGACACGTTGATCGCGGGATAGGCGAAGGAACCGGCCTTCGCACGGTCGAGCATGTCGGCGTAGACCTCGGGCGTGGCGATCGGCATGGGTCAGGCACTCCTTCATGGAACGGCTCGGGGGGCGCAACGGCTGCGCCCCGCCATCCTTCCACGGGGACGACGGGGCGCAGCGAGCTGTCCTGCAGTTACCTACGGCAGGTAGTAGGTCGGGTTCGGCAGCTTGATCGTGCGGTCGGCGTGATAACCGAGCAAGTCGCTGAACTGGTCTCCGAAGTTCGCGACGATGTCGTAGTTGCCGCCGGCCTTGGCCTCGATGTGGGCCCGGGTCTGCGACTTGTACTCGATCGTCGTGCACTTGACCGCAGCGCAGGTGATGTATGCCGGCTGCTGCGAGGTCCCCACGCCCGTCCACTTCGTGTAGAAGTTCGCTGCGGTGAACGCCGGGTAACCGACCCTGGCGAGATTGGCCAGCGTCGCGGCCTTCTGGTCGTCGTTGCGGCCGGTCAGACCGATCACCGTGCAGCCGGCCAGCTGCGCGACGCGGGCCAGGCTGACCATGTGGGGGGTCGCCGGGAAACGCTCGTCCTGTACCCAGACGTTCTGGAGCACGGGGTCGAAGTTGAAGTGCATCGCCGCGACCTCCATGTCATAGGTCCACAGTGTCGTGTCGTCGGTGTCGAGGATGACCGCGGGGTTCTTGTGGTTCAGGCGACCGACGAAGCAGTCGAAGGCCACCCGCGGGATCTCGCTCCGCACGATCGACGCCATCTCGGTGATGTAGGGAGAGGCCGTCTTGTCGGCGATGCCGGTCCCGGGGTCCCCGTAGTAGGTCGAGATCGTCTTCTTGACCGAGTCGATGTTGGGGATCCCCTCGCCGCTCTGCACAGCGCCACTGGAGCCGTCCGGCTTCATCCAGAAGTGCGACCGCGGGGCCAGCTTGGGCTCGGAGACACCCGGCAGGTTGGTCGACGGGAGGTAGTAGGTGGGGTTAGGCAGCTTGACCGTCTTGCCGGCAAACCCGCCCTGCAGGTCGCTCCACTGGTCACCGACGTTGAGAGCGATCGTGTAGCCGAGGTCGTTCTCGATGTGCTTGCGGGTCGACGCCTTGTACTCGACCGTCGTGCACTTGACGGCCGCGCAGGTGACGTAGGCCGGCTGCTGGGAGGCGCCGACGCCCGTCCACTTGGTGTAGAAGTTGCCGGCAGTGAAGGCGTCGTAGCCGACCTTCGAGAGGTTGGCGACCGTGGCCGCCTTCTGGTCGTCGTTGCGGCCGGTCAGCCCGAACACCGTGTATCCCATGGCCGCGGCCGTGTTGGCGAACTGGACCATCGACGGCGTGGCGGGGAAGAGCTGCTCTTGCACCCAGGTGTTCTGGAGCACGGGGTCGAAGTTGAAGTGCATCGCCGCGACCTCCATGTCATAGGTCATCAACGTGGTGTCGTCGGTGTCGAGGACGATCGCCGGCTTCTGGCCCTTGCTGACGGCCTGGTCATAGGCGGCCTTCAGCCCGGCGGTCTGGGTGGCCGCGATGGAGGCCATCTCGGTGATGTACGGCGAGCTCGTCATGTTCGCGTGACCCGTGCCCGGATCGCCGTAGTAGGTGTAGACCGTCTTCTTGTCCGAGTCGATGTTGGGGATCCCAGCGCCCCCCTGCGTCGCACCACTCGACCCGTCCGCGGCCATGGTGAACTCGATGCGCGGTCGGAGTGGGGTGGCGGTCGCGGTGGTGGGACCGGGGTTCGCTGCGTCGAGCGCCGAGGCTGACGTGGAGGTGGCTACGAGGCCGGTGAGCGTGAGGACGGTTGCCGCGAGCGCGATGCTGAGCCGACGGACAGGGGTTCGGGCTGGACGCATGGGGTCTCCACAGGTTCGGGGGGTTGACAACGCCAGAACGTACTCCCCTGTCCGCGTTGGGGATACCGCCTGACCCAGGGTGTTCGGGCTGGGCCTGAGTCACCGCTGTTGAGTGGTCCTCAACGACCGGGATGGACGTTTGGTCAGCCCGAATCGACAGGCTGCCCGAAGACGTGCTGCCGGACCCAGGTATGCATCGCGACGGCGGCTGCGGCGCCGGCGTTGATCGAGCGGGTCGAACCGAACTGGGTGATGTGCAGGACGACGTCGCAGGCGTCCCTCATCTCTGCGCTCAGCCCCGGCCCCTCCTGACCGAAGACGAGGACGCACTCACGCGGCAGGAACGCGGTCTCGATGGGCTGCGACCCGGGCAGGTTGTCGATGCCGATCAGCGGTATGCGGGGCTCGGCTTCCCCCGGTCCCGCCATCGCCGCGGTCGAAGCCGTCGCAGCCGTCGCAGCCCAGGAGACGAGGTCGGCGACGCTCGCATGGTGCAGCTCGTGCTGGTAGCGGTCCGTGACCATCGCTCCCCGGCGGTTCCAGCGACGCTTGCCGACGATGTGGAACGCCTTGACGTTGAAGGCGTTGGCAGTTCTGATGACGGAGCCGATGTTGAAGTCGTGGCCCCAGTTCTCGACCGCTACGTGCAGGTCGTGCCGCCGGGCATCCAGGTCCGCGACAATCGCGTCGTGCCGCCAGTAGCGGAAGCGGTCCTCGACGTTGCGGCGGTCGCCGTCCCGGAGTAGGTCGGGGTCGAGACGGTCGTCAGCCGGGTGTGGTGAGTCGGGGCCGGCATACGGGCCGACTCCCACCTCACGAGCCTGCGGATGATCGCTGTCGGGCACGCTCGAACGGTAGTCGTGACAACCGAGGGACAGGCGGACCGCATACCGTGGTCCCCGTGATGCACTCCCTCGGTCCGGACTGGATGGACCCGAACTTCCTGCTCGACCGCTACGGCACCGCGCTGATCTGGGTCAGCCTGGCCATCGTGTTCATCGAGTGCGGGTTGCTCTTCCCGATCCTGCCCGGGGACTCGCTGCTGTTCGCGATCGGGCTCTTCATCGCGACCGGCAAGCTCCCGATCAACCTCGGACTGGCGTTGGTGCTGCTGTTCGTCGCGGCGTTCCTCGGCAACGTGTCGGGCTACGAGATCGGCCGCGCCGTCGGTCCGTCGCTCTACAACCGAGACGGCCGGTTCATCAAGAGGAAGTACTTCGACCAGACACACGCCTTCTTCGAGAAGCACGGGAACAAGGCGCTGGTCATCGGCCGGTTCGTCCCGGTCGTGCGGACCTTCGTCACAGTCGTCGCGGGGGTCGGCCGGATGGAGCGGCGACGCTTCTTTGTCTGGTCGGCGGTGGGCGCGGCACTGTGGGTTGCTGCCGTCACCCTGCTCGGGTACTTCCTGGGTCAGGCGTTCCCGGTGCTTCAGGACAAGCTCGACGTGGCGGTTCTCCTGGTCGTCGCGGTGTCCCTGGTGCCCGTGGCGTTCGAGTGGTGGCGGCACCGGCGACAGCTGGCCCAGGCGCTGGCGGACGAGCTGGACGAGTCGACGAGCTGACCCGCCGACCCCGAGCGGGTCTCAGGGCCTCGCGCCATAACGCCCCCGGACGCCGTCCCGCACTCCCTCGAGAGCTGCGCGGACCAGCTGCCCACGGTCGGGGCTGAAGGTCAGGCGCAGCAGGTGGGCGCGAGCCTCCTCGGCGAGCCGGCGAGCGACCCAGCGCGGCTCGCTACGGGCATACCGGCGGGTGAGCACCGTGCCGTTTCGGGCCATGTAGTACACGCGATCGGGGGAGTGCTGGTTGTAGGAGAGGGGCTGCCCACGCAGCGTGACCCGCCGGCCACCGAGGGTGACCGGCAGCCGGTCGCCCTGACCGTGGCCGAGCTCGCATCCGGGCGCGATCACGGGCACCAGGCCGGAGGTGAGGCAGCGGGCCGTGAGCTCGGAGTCGACCCCGTCGATCACGAATCCCTCGTCCAGGAGCCCGATCGCGCGGAACGTCGCCGTCGGCACCAGCAGCCCGGACTGCATGGGGTCGAACGCGACGGCATGTCCGTGGAGGCGTCCCGCGGTCGGCGCCGGGTGTCCGCTGTAGGAGGCTGGGGCGACCGCAGACACCGGTATGCCTCGACGCCCCGCCTCCTGCCAGGTCGCGACCGCAGCGGCGACATAACCCGGTGGGACGCGGGAGTCCTGGTCGAGGGTGAGCACCGCGTCGGCCTGGTCGCTGAGGGCCATCGCGATCCCGGCGTTGAGGGCGGCGGCCACTCCCGCGTTGGCCTGCCGGACCAGCGTGACGCGGTCGCGCAGCCCCTCGACGACCTCGAGACCGGTGCGCGACCCGTCGTCGACCAACACGACGCGACCCACCTGAGCCACTACGTCGGAGACGAGGTCGACCAGCCCGGGTCCAGGGTCGTGGACCGCGACCACGGCGACTACCGCTGCCCGATCAACCCCGCTGCCCCCGCCAACGCCCCCCGCGACGCCCCCCTCGACCCCGCTCACCCCTCCTCCCGACCGGACTCTGATGTCTGCGAGTTCTCGTCCGCCGCGACCTTCGGAACTCGTGAGCTTGTGAGTCCGGTCGAGGCGAGGGCGCGCAGGGCCGGTCCGAGCAGACCGACGAACAGCAGCGCCTCACTCACCGCCATCCCGAGCGCGATCCCGGCGACCCAGCCGGAGGCGGCCGCCGCTCCCATCAGCGCGAGCCCGACGACAGCCGAGGCGAGCGTCCATCCGAACACCAGGCGTACCCGCCCGGTCGGCAGTAACACGTTGCGGATCGCGGGGCTGCTCGCGCTGAGGAACAGGAACGCCACCCCGTAGTAGACGCAGACGTCACGCGGGGCCTGCACCGCCGACCCGAACAACAGCCCTGTCGCCCACGGACCAAGTGTCGCGAAAGCGACCGCTCCGACGACGCCCAGCCCGAGATGAGCCGACCAGGCCGCGCGATGCCGAGGTCGACGGTCGACGGGCTGCTCGGAGTCCTCCTCCAACGTCCACCCCTGGAACGCGTTGCCCAGGGCCGTCACCGTGAACAGGGCGAAACGGTAGAGCGAGTCGGCGGAGGCGAACCGGGACGACACCTCGGCGCGCAGCGCCACTGTGGCGATCGGCACCGGCGTCGAGGCATACGCAGTCGCCGCGAGGTTGATGCCGGCCGTGCCCAGGTGCAGCCGCAGGTCGCCCAGCGACCGGGCCACCGGCCACGGCGAGACCAGCGCACCACGGGCGCCGGGGACGTGCCGACGCCGGAACGCGCTCAGCGAACCGGCCACCGCCACGGCGAGCAGCACGGGGTACACCCACACCAGCGACGTCAGCCAGACGAGCGCGGCGGCCGCCACCGCGGCGGCGACGCGTGGCAGCGTGTCGTACCAGAACAGCAACCAGGGGTTGCCGACACCGATGCCGAACCACGACGGCGACAGCCCGAGCAGGGTCGTCGCGGCGGCCATCGCGGCCGCGTCGACGCGATGTCCCGTCGTGGCGACCAGGGCGCTCACGACGACCGCGACGGGCACGACCACGATCAAGAGGAGATAGCGGGTCCGGAGACTGACGGCATACACCTCGGTCCTCGCCTCGACATCCCCGGCGCGAGCCGCCAGGACCGGTCCGATGACGTTCCACCCCCAGAACACCACGGTGGCACCGATCGTGCCGATCGCTTGTCCCGCAACGAAGCTGGACCATCCGGCCGGACCGGACACCCGGGCCACGACGGGCAGCAGGAGGAACGGCGTGACCAGCGAGAGCAGCGGCAGCAGCGTGAAACCGGTCAGCCGCCGCAGCACCATGGGAGCTCGCGCCGGAGTCTGTAGGTCCCGCCCGTCAGCTCTGGGGCGGGGCGTCCTGCGGGCCGGCGGTCGGCTGGGCGGGGGGCAGCTGCGACTGGGACTGCGCCTGGCCGAGCGACGGCGCAGCCGGTGCACTCGACCCGAAGCTCACCTGCGGCGCCTGCCGCTCGATGCCCTCGGCCTCGAAGTACTCCGCCTTGCCGACGTTCGCGATGCCCGCGATGAAGTTGGTGGGGAGGGTCTCGACCTTGGTGTTGAGGTTGCGCACGTTGGCGTTGTAGTAGCGACGGGCGCTCGCGATGCGGTCCTCCGTGGACGACAGCTCCTGCTGCAGCGCCATGAAGTTCTGGTTGGCCTTCAGGTCCGGGTATGCCTCGGACACCGCCTGCAGCTTGACCAGCGCCTGCGAGAGCGCCGCCTCGGACTTGGCCGAGTCCGCCGGCCCTTGGCCCGGCGACATCGCCTGCGCGCGGGCCTGGGTGACCTCGTCGAGGGTGCCGCGCTCGTGCGAGGCATAGCCCTTCACTGTCTCGACGAGGTTGCCGATCAGGTCGTGCCGCCGTTTGAGCTCGACGTCGATCTGGGCCCAGGACTCCTGCACGACGTTGCGCAGCTTGATCAGGCTGTTGTACATCGCGCCGAAGATCACGCCCAGCAGCACGACGACGACGATGATGACGATGAGCGCGGGCATGGCGTGGTCTCCCCTTGTACGCCGAGTGTGGACAGGCCCGATCCTAGCCGTCGGCCGGGTGCCCACGGCCGGGACGAGCTGGAACGAGCTGGGCACGCTCAGGCCAGGCCGAGGTCCTCGAGGCTGTAGACGAACCGGTATGCCACGCCCTCCGCCTCGATCTTCTCGTCGGCTCCGGTAGCCCGGTCGGCGATCGTGGCCACCGCGACCACCTCCGCGCCGACTTCGCGGGCTGCCTGGAGCGCCGCGATCGGGGACACGCCTGTCGTGGTGGTGTCCTCGACCACGAGGACCCGACGACCGGCGATCGACGGACCTTCGATCTGCTGCTGCAGGCCGTGGGCCTTGCCCTCCTTGCGGACCACGAAGGCATCGAGCCGCTCGCCGGCGGCCGCTGCCGCGTGGAGCATCGACGTCGCCACGGGGTCGGCGCCGAGGGTCAGGCCACCGACGGCGTCGTAGTCGAGGTCGCGCGTCAGGTCGCGCATGACGATACCGACGAGCGGGGCAGCCTCGCCGTCGAGCGAGATGCGGCGCAGGTCCACGTAGTAGTCGGCTTCCTTGCCGGACGACAAGGTGACCTTGCCGCGCACGATGGCCTTGTCCTTGACGATCTCGAGGAGGCGGGCACGGGCTTCGGCTGCAGTGGTCACGCCGCCGATTCTACGGAGGCCCCACTCCGGTCCGTCGGGCCCGTAGCCTCGACGCATGACGAGCATCATCACCACCGAGGATGAGCTTCGGGCGATCGTCGGCTCACCGATCCCGCGCGTCGCCGAGAAGGTGCTCACCCGTCTCGGCGAGGTGCACCGAGACTGGATTGCCGCGTCCCGATTCGTCGCCCTGGCGACCTCGTCGTCCGACGGCCGTTGCGACGTCTCGCCCAAGGGCGACCCGGCCGGGTTCGTCCACGTGCTCGACGACCGCACGGTCGTCGTCCCCGAACGACCGGGCAACCGCCGCGTCGACGGCTACCTCAACGTGCTGGCCAACCCCCACGTTGGGCTGCTGTTCCTCATCCCTGGGCGCACGGACACGTTGCGGGTCAACGGTTCCGCTCGGGTCGTCGGTGACGCGCCCTGGTTCGACGACCTGGTCGTCAAGGGCACAAAGGGCACAAAGAGCACAAAGAGCACAAAGAGCACAAAGGGCACACGGCCGATCCTCGCGCTGGAGGTGTCGGTCGAGGAGGTGTTCTTCCACTGCAGCAAGGCGTTCCTGCGCGGTGCCCTGTGGCAGCCGGAGACCTGGGACCCCGAAGCAGTTCCGTCCCGTGCCCAGATCGCCCATCTCCTCGAACGGCCCGACGAGACGATCGAGGACCTCGAGAAGTATTACGGCCCGCACTACGCCGAGAACCTCTACTGATCCGCCGCGTGGAGTCCTGACCACGTCCCGGTGTGGTCAAGACTCCACCGGGCGTGCAGTCAAGCGGTCCCCCGCCAGGATCGGGACGGAAACGCTCGAGTCGAGCTCGGCCGCGATGGTGACGTCCGACGCATACCCTCCGTCGGCCAGCTCGACGCCGCTGGCACACGCACGCAGGGCAGCCTCGAGGCGACTTTCCACCAGCCTGTATGCCGCTGCGGCGGCTTGCGCCTCGTCGCTCAGCTCCGCGCCCGCTTCCTGCAGAGCTGCGGCCACCCCACCCGCGCCCCAGAGATCCTCGATCGCGGGACGCAACGAGCCGTCCGGCCACCGCTCGCCGGCTGGCACCAACAGGACGTCGGCAACCCGCGTCGCGAGATAGTCCGCGACGGCCAGCCGGTTGCGCAGGCTGGCGACGACCACGTCGGCGCCGCTCTCGGCGAGGACCGCGCAGATCGTCGACCCGTTCGGTGACGGGAGGACGACGCGGGTCAGCCCGGTGACCGTCCGGAACGACGCAGGCGACAGGCTGACGTCACCGGCACGGGCATCGCGTCGGCTGACCGCCAACATCGCCGCTCGCTCGCGCGCGTAGGCGGCAGCCGTCTCCACGGCCCAGCGGTGCGGCAGCACGTCGATGCCGAGGTCGGCAGCCACCGTCACCGTGGTGGAGAAGGAGAGCACATCCACAACGACAGCGACGTCGGCATGGGGGGCGAGCGCGGCGGCGCCGGTAGGACCCCACGCGAGACTGATGTTCATCCGTGTCCTCCTGGGATATGAGTGGTCACCGGCCACTATCGTTGGCCCGTCGGTCAACGGCCGCAACGGCCGCAACGGCCTCAGTGGAGGAGACACACGATGCAATGGTGGGGCTGGTTGATCGTCGTGGTCGTCGCGCTGGCGGTCATCGTCGGAGTTGTCCTTGCGATTCAGAGCCGACGGCGTAGCGGTGGGGTGATCGTCGACCGCGGCAAGGGCTCGGGACCCGGCTCGGCTAGCTCGGGCAGTTCTGGCGGCTCGGCTAGCTCGGGCGGCACGCCGGGGGGCGACGCGTGAGCACCCTGATGCGGACCAGTGAGATCGCCAAGCGCCCGGTCGTCGACATGGCGGGCGACGATATCGCCCAGGTCAAGGACATCGTGTACGCGCCGGGTGGCGGCACGGTGAACGGCTTCACCCTCGCCGGCCGGGGCCTGTTCTCCGGGCCGATGAAGACGGCGCTCGCGTGGTCGTCCGTGACGGCCCTGGGCAAGGACGCAGTGATGGTTGCCTCACCTGGCTCGCTGGGCGAGCTGCCCGCCGACACCTCGACGAGGGGCCAGGGCCATGGGGACATCCTCGGCTCACGAGTGCTCACCGACGCCGGCACGGATCTCGGCGTGGTCGTCGACGTCATCGTCGAGGTGGGTGCCGGAGGTGAGCCCTGCACGGTCGTCGGTTACGAGATCAAGGCGTCCGAGGCGCTGGGTTCGGCCGGCACGACGATGCTCATCCCGCTGCCCGACACCATGGCGGCCTCTGGCCAGCACCTCATCGTGCCCGCGAGCGCGACCGACTTCGTGCAGCAGGACCTGGCCGGCTTCGGCGCGTCGATCGACGACTTCCGTCGCCAGCTGAGGGGGACGACATGACATCGTTCGAGGATGCCAAAGGCCGCAAGGTCGTCGACCTCGTCTCCGCCGAGACGGTCGGCAAGGTCAAGGACTTCGTCGTGGACCCCGCAACCCGGTCGGTCGTTGCGCTGATCCTGAAGAAGACCAAGTCCGGCGACACCCTGACCTGGGCAGACCTGGCGGGCTTCGGCCCGGACGCGGTGACGGTCCAGGGTGTCGACACCATCACGGAGGCGACCGGCCCGGTGGATGCACTGCTGGGCAAGGACCACCAGCTGATGGGCAAGCGCGTCCTGTCGACCGACGGCGTCGAGCTGGGCCAGGTCTCCGATGTCGAGTTCGACCCGGACAACGGTGCGGTGACGAGCGTGCTGCTCGAGGACGGGCCGCCCGGGTCGCCTCGGTCGGTCGAGGGTGGTCGGCTGGTCGGTGTCGGCTCCTACGCTGTGGTGGTCCAGGCCGAGTAGCGGCCGGCTGGCGCCTGGGCGGCGGCGGCGTCAGCCTTTGGTACGACGGCGTCGGTGCAGGGTCGCCGACGCGTTGCGAACCAGTCCGCGCGGTGTCGCGCTCATCAGGCCGACGAGCGTCTTGTACTGGGCGCCCGGCACCGACACCACCTTGCCCACGGCGGCGTCGTCGAGCGCCTGCCGCACCATCGCCGGCGCCTCCAGCCACATGAACTCGGGCAAGTGCGACATGTTCAGCTTGCCGCGGTCGTGGAACTCGGTATGCGTGAACCCCGGGCACAGCGCCATCACGGTGACGCCCGACCCGTGCAGCTCCTGGGCCAGGCCTTCTGAGAAGAACCGCACCCACGCCTTGGCGGCCGAGTAGGTGCCCATCGCGGCATACGAGGCGACCGACGACACGTTGATGATCCCGCCGCGTCCCCGCGCCTTCATCGATCGGGCGGCGGCATGGGTGAGGACGAGGACGGCGGTGCACATCAGGTCGAGCGCGTTCTCCTCCTGCTCGACCTCGTTGGCGAGAAACCCCTTGCGCTGTCCGTATCCGGCATTGTTGACGAGCAGGTCGATCGGCCGGGCCGCGTCCGAGAGGCGCTGCGCCACCTTCTCCATCTGGGTGCGGTCGGACAGGTCCGCGACGAGCACCTCGGCGCGCACCCGATAGGCCCGCCGCAGCTCGTCGGAGACGTTCTCCAACCGGACCCGGTCGCGAGCCACGAGCACGACGTCGTGGCCGCGTTCGGCCAGCTGGCGAGCGAACTCGTGGCCGATCCCCGCGCTCGCGCCGGTCACCAGTGCTGTCGTCATGGGCGTCACACTAGGCCGCTAGGTTGACTCGGTGCGCATCGCGACCTGGAACGTCAACTCCATCCGTTCGCGGATCGACCGGATCGAGGCCTGGCTCCAGCGGTCCGACGTCGACGTGCTGGCGATCCAGGAGACCAAGGCCCGCGAGGACCAGTTCCCCCGCGACCGCATCGAGGCGCTCGGCTACGAGGTCGCGCACGTCGGGTTCAACCAGTGGAACGGCGTGGCCATCTGCTCCCGGGTCGGCCTCGCCGACGTGGAGATCGGGTTCGACGCAATGCCCGGCTGGGGTGAGCCGATCGAGAGCGAGGCCAGGGCGGTCGGCGCGACCGTCGGAGGCATCCGGCTCTGGTCGCTCTACGTGCCCAACGGGCGCAACCTCGACGACCCGCACATGGCATACAAGCTCGACTGGCTAGCCCACCTCGCAACCGCCGCGCAGGGGTGGCTCGACGCTGACCCGCAGGCCCAGATCGCCTTGGCCGGCGACTGGAACATCGCGCCGCGCGACGAGGACGTCTGGAGCATGGAGTTCTACGTCGACAAGTCACACGTCTCCCCTGGTGAGCGGTCGGCGTTCCAGGGTGTCGTCGATGCTGGATATTCCGACGTCGTGCGCCCGCACGCCCCGGGGCCGGGCACCTACACCTACTGGGACTACCAGCAGCTGCGGTTCGCCAAAAAGCGGGGCATGCGGATCGACTTCGTCCTCGCCTCACCCGTGCTGGCGGCCCGGGTCGAGGGGGCGGCGATCGACCGTGAGGAACGCAAGGGAAAGGGCGCCTCGGACCACGCGCCGGTGGTGGTCGAGCTGGCCGACTGAGCCCAGTTGGACTGCTGGCGGGCGTAGCATCGCGCCATGCCGCCAGCGCGTCGGGAAGCAGATATCCCTCGCAGGAGGTCCGGTTCTGCCGCGCCCCAGACGGCGTGCGGATCGCGTATGCGATCCATGGCTGCGGCCCGCCGCTCCTCGTCTCGACGTGCTGGCTCAGTCACCTCCAGTTCGACTGCAAGAGCCCCGTATGGCGACACTTCCTCGACGATATCGGCCGGTTCGCCACGATCATCCGGTTCGACGAGCGCGGTCATGGGCTGTCCGACTGGGGCGTCACCGACCACTCGCTCGAGTCGCGGATCGGTGACCTGGAGGCGGTGGTCGACGACGCCGGCCTCGGGGAGGGACGCCAGCCGTTCGCGCTGATGGCGATGGCTCAGGGCGGACCGGTGCGCGGAGCTGCTCGAGACCGGCCGACAGCGAGCCGAGGCGGAGGACCTCGACCTGACCTGGCGCGAGCTCGACGCCGAGCACCTGACCTGCGACGACGGCGAACACGACGTGGTCATCTCGTGTGTCGGCGTGATGTTCGCGCCGTTCCATCAGCCGGTCGCGGACCAGCTCGCCCGGGTGACCCGGTCCGCAGGGACGATCGCGCTCGCGAACTGGACACCGAGGACCACGTGCGCGAGCTGTTCGGCGACCGCGTCAGCGAGCTGCGCGCCACGAAGGAGCTGCTACGGGTGGACCGGTTCTCCAGCGGCGCCGAGTTCCGCGACTTCTTCAAGGCGACCTACGGACCGACGATCGCGGCGTACCGCAACGTCGCCGACGACCCCGAGCGGATCGCCTCGCTCGACCGCGAGATCGCCGAGGTCGCCGATCGATTCGGCGCATCGACCGGCGTCATGGAGTGGGAGTACCTCCTCGTGGTGGCTACCCGCGTCTGACCACATGCGGGTTCGGCGGGGTCAGAGCTTGCGGTGCTTGCGCATCCACTCCCGCAGCTCGTTGTACGTCCCGTCCTCGTTGGCGAACTGGACCACGTTACGGGCGGAGTCGAACCACGGACCGGTCGACGGGCGTACCTCCTGCAGTGCGGCCTCGAGGTCACCCATCCCGATCATCCGGGCCTTGCCGGTGCGTACGCCGTCGAGCAGCGCGTGCTCTGAGGCGGTTTCGCAGACGTGCGCGATGTCCGCCCCCGAATAACCCTCGGTCGCCCTGGCGAGACGCCGCAGGTCGATCCCTTCGACAGGGCGGTGCCGCAGGTGGTGTCGGAAGATCGACTCGCGCGCCTCGGCGTCCGGCGGGAGAACGAGCAGCGTCCGGTCGAGGCGGCCGGGGCGGCGCATCGCCGGGTCGACGTCCCACGGCTGGTTCGTCGCGGCGATGACAAACACGCCCTCGTTGGAAGTGACGGCCCCGTCGAGCTCGGTCAGCAGTTGGTTGACGGCAGTGCGCATGCCCGAGTTGCGGGTCATGCTCCGCTTCTGGCCGAGGGCGTCCACCTCGTCGAGGAACAGCACGCAGGGGGCGTTGTCGCGAGCGAGACGGAACACGTCCTGGATGTTGCGTTCAGATGTGCCGACGTACATGTCGAGGACGTCGGCCAGCCCGACGTTCACGAAGTGCGCCCCCATCTCACCGGCGACCGCCCTGCCGATGAACGTCTTGCCACAACCGGGTGGTCCGTAGAGCAGCATGCCGCCGCGCAGGCTCTTGCCGTAGAGCTTGCGCAGCTCGGGGTTGCGCATCGGCGCGAGGAACGCAGCGTTGAGCCGCTCCTTGACCTGCGTCATGCCCCCCACGTCGGCGAGGGTGACCGTCGAGCTCTCGACGTCCCACGCGGATGCGGACGGGTCGGAGGCGGCCCCCTCGTCGACGAACATCGGCTCAGGCGCGACATCCGAGATGTCGGACTCGGCCTGCCCCCAGTCGAACCCCTTGCCGGTATGCGTCGGCACGTCGCCTTCGGCGGGCGCCGGTTGCGCTGACGGGACGCCCATCGCTCGAGACATCAGCACCCGAGCCTCGGCGTTCGACGGATCATGTTGCAGCGCAACCGCACAGTGGCTCACCGCGGCGTCCTGCTGACCGTCGGTCATCAACAGCTCGGCCAGGTGCAGGCGCAGCGTCACGTCGTCGGGCGCGGCGTCCACGGCCCGGGTGAGGGCATCGAGAAGCGGGTTGCTCACGGCGTCAGGTTACGGGCACGACGAACGGAAACACGCCGGCGACCGTTCACCGGCACCGGCTCTCAGCGACGACGGTTACGCAGGTATGTGACCCAGCTCAGTACTGCCCCGAAAGCCATGGGGACCCCGCCGGCGAAGAACAGCCCGAGCGCCCACCCGATCGGTGCCACCGCGGCCGTGAAGAAGAGCACCGAGGTGAGCAGCAGGCATCCGCCCCACGCGGCGCACAGCTTCTGTCGCCGCCCGAACCCGCGTACGAATCCGGCGCGCATCGACGCGGGCACCTGTCGTTGCAGCCGCCTGCCGATGACCGCGACCACCGCGACGCCGACCACCCCCAGGAGCACGAGCAGCCATCTCGACGGTCGCATGTGCTGGGCCACGATGACCCGGCTGCCGGCGAACCACACGAGGAACAACACCCAGTGGAAGCGCCCGACCAGGCCGATCAGCACCTGGTCCATGTTCCGCTGCATCACGTCGACCCCGGGCGCCGAACGGACCGAGCTCGACAGGTGACCGGCCGCGGAGACCAGCCGGCCGCGAGCCATCTGGATCCGAGCCATCTCGTTGAGGGCGACGGGGTTGCCCGGCTCGAGCTGGAGGGCCCGGGTGACATGCTCCTGCGCGAGCGAGAGGTCGGCCTTGCTCGGCCGGCGCCCCTCGGGCATGACCACGTCGGACACCGCCAGGTGACTCTGGGCACTCGTCGGGTCGAGGTGGACGGCATACCGAGCCGCTTGCAAGCCGTTCGTGCGGTCGTTCAGCTCGCAGGCGCTGCGAGCGACCTGGATGTGCGCGCCGGGATCGGACGGCGCGAGCCGGGTGGCGTGGACGGCGGCCCGGTATGCCTCCTGCGGTTGGCCGGCGCCCCGCAGCGCGAGCGACATCAGCTTGTGGACCCGGACCGACTCAGGATCGGCCGCGCGAGCGGCCCGCAGATAGCTCAGCGCCTCGGGTTCACGGTCGAGCTCGATCAGCGCGACCGCCGCCTGGACCAACAGCCCTTCGTCGTGGGGGTTGGCCGCGATCTGCGGACCTACTGCGGTGAGGGCCTCGGCATACCGGCCGAGGTCGTTGAGGGTCGCTGCCCGCTGCTCGACGAGGAGCGCCCGCGGCACCTCGGGTAGGCGATCGACTGGCTTGCCTTTAGACACCAACTCAGCCTACGGGCGGGCCGTGGGAGGTGCGCCTGGCTGATGCCTTGTGCGGTCCCTCCCGCCTTGCCAAGGTGGGGTGGTGAGCAAAGGCGCTACGAAGCCCGAATCGTCCCCCGCGCCGCAGCCCCGGACTCCTGAGGACATCCGCAACGTCGTCCTCGTAGGCCCGGGCGGCGCCGGCAAGTCCACGTTGTTCGACTATCTGGTCGCGGCTCGCGTCCCCGGAAGGCGTCCTCGCGACGGTGACCGTGAACGCTCGGTCGGACTGTCGGTCGCATCGTTCGAGAGCAACGGCCTGACGGTGAATCTCGTCGATACGCCTGGATTTCCGGACTTCGTCGGCGAGCTGAGGGCCGGACTGCGCGCGGCCGATGCCGCGATCTTCGTCATCTCCGCCGCGGACGACATCGACGGTGCGACCGCATTGCTCTGGCAGGAGCTGGCTGCGGTCGGGGTCCCGCGCGCGATCGCCGTCAGCAAGCTCGACCTGCCCCGGTCCAGCTATGACGACACGATCGCGCGGTGCCAACGGGTGTTCGGCGACGCGCAGGCGCTCTATCTTCCTGTCCAAGGCACGGAGAAGGTGGTCACGGCGGCCATGGGCCTGCTCAGCCAACGGACTTTCGACCCCTCCGGCGGCCAGCGCGTCGAGCGCGACCCCACCGCCGACGAGGCTGACGCGATCGAGGCGCGACGCGGTCCACTGATCGAGGCGATCATCGAGGAGTCCGAGGACGACACGCTGCTCGACCGCTACCTGGAGGGCGAGCAGATCTCGACCGAGACCGTCATCGACGCCCTCAAGGCCGCGGTGGCCAAAGCGACGTTCTTCCCGCTGCTGCCGATCTCGCCGGCAACGGGTGTCGGCGTCGAGGAGACGCTCGAGGTTATCGAGCAGTGCTTCCCCTCCCCGGTCAACCGGCCGGCTCCACGGGCATACACACCAGCCGGCGCGACGATCGGCGACGTCCGGTGCGACCCCGCCGGGCCACTAGTCGCCGAGGTGATCCGCACGACCAGCGACCCCTATGTCGGCCGACTCTCGTTGGTGCGGATCTTCTCCGGGACCCTCCAGCCCGACGACGTCGTGCACGTGTCGGGCCATCTCGGTGAGTTCGTCGAGCGGCAGGGCGGCAACCATCTCGAAGGCCACGGGGACCACGACGCCGACGAGAGGGTCGGGCCGCTCAGCTCCCCGCTGGACGACGTCACCAGGACCACCGGCCGCGCCATCGCGGGCCAGCTGGTCCTGGTCAGCAAGCTCAACCACGCGGAGACCTCCGACACTCTGTCGGCCAAGGACCGACCAGCCCTCGTCGAGCCGTGGGTCCTACCGGAACCGTTGCTGCCAGTAGCGATTCACGCCGCGAACAAGAGGGACGAGGACAAGCTCGCCACCGCCCTGCAGCGTGTCGTCGCCGAGGACGTGACGATGCGGATGGAGCACAACCCCGAGACGCACCAGGTGGTCCTGTGGACGATGGGGCAAGCTCACGTCGACGACATCCTCGACCGGCTGCGCGAGCGCCACGGCGTCGAGGTGGAGGCGGAGCAGCTCCGGACCGCGCTACGCGAGACCTTCGTCCGCAGGTGCACGGTCCAGGGGCGGCACGTCAAGCAGTCCGGCGGACACGGCCAGTACGCCGTCTGTCACCTCGAGATCGAGCCGCTGGACCGCGGGGCGGGCGTCGAGTTCGTCGACAAGGTGGTCGGCGGGTCGATCCCGCGACAGTTCATCCCCTCGGTGGAGAAGGGTGCGCGGGCGCAGCTCGAGAAAGGCGTCCTGTCGGGATACCCCGTGGTGGACGTCCGCGTGACGCTCTACGACGGCAAGGCCCACTCGGTGGACTCGTCGGACCTGGCCTTCCAGACGGCGGCGGCGATCGCTCTCAAGGACGCCGCCAACGAGGCGACCGTCTCGCTGCTCGAACCCATCGACGCGGTCGACATCATCGTTGACAACGACCACCTCGGCGCGGTGATGTCCGACCTGCGCGGCCGCCGCGGGCACGTGCTGGGCACCGAGCCCGTCGAGGTGGGCGGCCGTACCGTCGTCCACGCCGAGGTGCCGCAGGTGGAGCTGTCGCGCTACCCGGTCGACCTTCGGTCGGTGTCGCACGGGACGGGCACGTTCACCAGGACTCTGCTGCGCTACGACTACATGCCGGCCGACATCGCCAAGGCACAGGCGGTCAGTTCCTCGGGTGCCTGACTGAATGCCTGACTGACTGACGGCATACGGACGTACAGTGAGAGCAGCGGAGACCCACCCAGGCCTCGACACCCCCGCCGCCGCCGGCCCCCCGCCTACGTCACACCCTGGCAGGCCACCATGCTCGTAACGCTCCTCGTCATTCTTCTCGTCGTCGTCGTCCTCGCGCTCGTCGGGGCCGGCTCCTCCCTCCGGGTCGTCCAGCAGTACGAGGAGGGGGTCGTCTTCCGCCTCGGCAAAGTCCAGGACCCGCCGCGTGGCCCGGGTCTGACCATGCTCGTCCCCTTCGTCGACCGGATGCGCAAGGTCAACCGTCAGGTGATGACCCTGAGTGTCCCTGCCCAGGACTGCATCACTCGCGACAACGTGTCGGTCCGGGTCGACGCGGTCGTCTACTTCCGGGTCGTCGACACCGTCAAGGCTGCCGTGAACGTGCAGAACTACCAGTTCGCCATCTCGCAGCTGGCCCAGACGTCACTGCGCTCGGTCATCGGCAAGGCCGACCTCGACGACCTTCTTTCCAACCGAGAGAAGCTGGGGACCGAGCTGACCGAGATCATCGACGCACCCTCCGAACAGCCCTGGGGCGTCAAGGTGGAGCGGGTCGAGGTCAAGGACGTCACTCTGCCTGAGTCGATGAAACGCTCGATGTCCCGGCAGGCCGAGGCCGAGCGCGAACGGCGAGCGCGGGTCATCTCGGCCGACGGTGAGTTCCAGGCGTCGAAGAAGCTCGCGCAGGCTGCGGCGACAATGTCGGCAGACCCCGCCGCTCTGCAGCTGCGTCTTCTCCAGACCGTCGCCGAGGTGGCGGCCGAGAAGAACAGCACCCTGGTCATGCCGTTCCCCGTGGAGCTGCTCCGGTTCCTCGAACGGGCGACGGACCACCGAGTCCACGACCTGCAGCCAGGGTTGCCGGGGCACATCGAGCCCGAGGACACCCCCGTCAGCGCAGAGTGAGCGTGTCGGCGTCGGCGTCGACGTCGACCACCGCCATCCCGCCGTCGCGGACGTCGCCGGACAACAGCGCCCGAGCCAGCCGGTCACCGATCTCGCGTTGGATGAGCCGACGCAACGGCCGAGCGCCGTATGCCGGGTCGTAGCCGGTCAACGCCAGCCACTCGCGCGCGGCGTCGCTCACCTCCAGGGTGATCCGACGGTCGTGCAGGCGGGTGGCCAGCAGCTGGACCTGCAGGTCCACGATGTGGGCCAGGTCCTCGGTGGTAAGCGGGTCGAACACGACGACCTCGTCCAGCCGGTTGAGGAACTCGGGCTTGAACGCGGCGCGCACGACGCCGAGCACCGCCTCCTTCTTGAGCTCCGCGCTCAGCAGCGGGTCGACCAGGAACTGCGACCCCAGGTTGGAGGTCATCACGAGGATGACGTTGCGGAAGTCCACCGTGCGACCCTGGCCGTCCGTCAGGCGCCCGTCGTCCAGCACTTGCAGAAGCACGTCGAACGTCTCCGGGTGCGCCTTCTCCACCTCGTCGAGCAGCACCACCGAGTACGGCCGACGGCGGACTGCCTCGGTGAGCTGGCCACCCTCCTCGTACCCGACGTATCCAGGGGGCGCGCCAATCAGCCGTGCGACCGCGTGCCGCTCCGCATACTCCGACATGTCGATGCGGACCATGGCCCGCTCGTCGTCGAAGAGGAAGTCGGCCAGCGACTTGGCGAGCTCGGTCTTGCCGACACCCGTCGGGCCGAGGAAGAGGAACGAACCCGTCGGCCGGTCGGGGTCGGCGATCCCGGAGCGCGAGCGCCGGACGGCGTCCGACACAGCACGGACGGCGTCCATCTGGCCGATCAACCGCGCGCCGAGGTGCTGTTCCATGTGCAGCAGCTTTTCGGTCTCGCCCTCGAGCAACCGCCCGGCAGGTATGCCGGTCCACGCCGAGATCACGTCGGCGATGTCGTCGGCTCCGACCTCGTCCTTGACCATGACATCGGTGCTCAACGAGGCGTCCTCCCCGTTTTCGCCGGGGGCCCAGTCGCGAGTTGCCTGCTCGAGCTCCCTTTCGACGGAAGGGATCTCGCCGTAGAGAAGCGCCGATGCGCCACCGAGGTCACCCTCGCGCTGTAGGCGCTCGGCCTGGCTGCGCAGCTCGTCGAGGCGGCTCTTGAGGTCGCCCACCCGGTTGAGCCCGGCCTTCTCCGCTTCCCACCGCGCGTTGAGCGCGTCGAGCTGCTCGGAGCGGTCGGCGAGGTCGCGGCGCAGGCGGTCGAGCCGCTCGCGCGATGCGTCGTCGGTCTCGGCCGCAAGGTGCAGCTCCTCCATCTTCAGCCGGTCGACGGCACGTCGGAGCTCGTCGATCTCGACCGGGCTGGAGTCGATCTCCATGCGCAGTCGCGAGGCAGCCTCGTCGATGAGGTCGATGGCCTTGTCGGGCAGCTGGCGGCCGGAGATGTAGCGGTCGGACAGCGACGCGGCCGCCACCAGCGCCGCGTCGGCGATCGCCACCTTGTGGTGCGCCTCGTAGCGTTCCTTGAGCCCGCGCAGGATGGCAATGGTGTCCTCGACGCTCGGCTCGCCGACGTAGACCGGTTGGAAGCGCCGTTCCAGCGCGGCGTCCTTCTCGATGTGCTTGCGGTACTCGTCGAGCGTCGTGGCCCCGACCAGCCGCAGCTCGCCGCGGGCCAGCATCGGCTTGAGCATGTTGCCGGCGTCCATGGTTCCCTCGCCGGTCGCGCCGGCCCCGACGACCGTGTGCAGCTCGTCGATGAACGTGATGACCCGGCCTTCGGAGCCAGTGATCTCCTCGAGCACGGCCTTGAGCCGTTCCTCGAACTCGCCGCGGTACTTCGCGCCGGCCACCATCGCCCCGAGGTCGAGGCTGATCAGGCTCTTGCCGCGCAGGCTCTCCGGCACGTCGCCCGCGACGATGCGCTGAGCGAGACCCTCGACGACCGCGGTCTTGCCGACACCGGGCTCGCCGATGAGGACCGGGTTGTTCTTGGTCCGCCGGCTGAGCACCTGGACGACGCGCCTGATCTCCGAGTCACGGCCGATCACCGGGTCGAGCCGGCCGTCGCGCGCGGCGGCGGTCAGGTCGGTGCCGTACTTGCTCAGCGCGTCGAACGTCGCCTCCGGGCGCTCGGAGTCGACCCGGCGCCCGCCGCGAAGCTGCGGGATCGCTGCCTCGATCGCGGCCGCGTCGAGCCTGAAGTCGCCGGTGCGCGCGAGGGCCAGCAGCAGATGGTCGGTGGAGACGAAGGTGTCGCCCATGGCGGCCATCAAGGACCGGGCGCTCTCGAGGACTGCCAGCGCGCCGCGGGAGAGCTGTGGCGTGGACACCGAGGAACCCGACACGGACGGGAGCGCCGCCAGCAGCCGGTCCGCAGCCGCAACCGCCCCGCCGATCGAGGCACCCGCCGCCTCGAGCAGCGCTGGAGTCGTCGTGTCGCCCTGTTCGGCGAGGGCCTTCAGCAGGTGGGCGGGTTCGGTGTGCGGGTGTCCGTGGGCTGCGGCGTCACGCACCGCCGCGGACAGGGCCTCGTTGGCCTTCGTCGTCAGCTGCAAGTCCATCTGTGGGGCTCTCCTTCGATCTGCGGGTCTCATCAGGTCAACCAACATCAAAGTTGAGTCTATTCCGCTCAGGTTTGGTGCGGCTACCGTTCTGCCATGACGTCTGGCATGACGGACCACCACCGTGGCGAGACCGCTGATCTCGAGCGCGAGCTGACCCGGTTCATGCGCCGTTCGCGAGCCAACTCCGCGGCGATCGCCGCCGAGGTCCATCCGAAGCTCGACGTGGCCTCGTACATCGTCCTGGTCACCATCGCCGAGCTCGAGGAGAGCCTCGACCAGGGGGTCCGTGCCGCCGACGTGGCCGAACGCCTAGGGCTGCACAAGTCCACGATGAGCCGCACCATCACGGTGCTCGAACGCCTCACACTGGTCACCCGGGAGCCGTCGGCGACCGACGCCAGGGCCCGCATCCTCGCCATCACACCTAGCGGTCACGAGTCCTACCGGGCAGCGATCGGCGCCCGGCGCGAGCGGATGGCCGGCATCCTCCAGCGTTGGTCGGCCGCGGATGTCGGCCAGCTTGCTCGGCTGCTCGCCCAGCTCAACGACGACTTCTCCTGACCCGAGCCGGCCCAGGGCCGGGCACCACCGGCATACCCGGCGTCAGTCCGTCTCTGTCTGAGGACGACCGACAGGCACGAGCCGGCTCAGCCGTGGTCCTCCTGCGCCACGCGAGGCAACAGGAAGACCAGGCCAAACGTGACGGCATACAGGACGACAGCAAGAACGAGGACCAGCTGCGTGGCCGCGCCGAAGTCGCCGGTGTCCGCTTGCTGGAAGAAGACCGTGCCCAGCGCGGCCACGCCGATGGCGGCGGAGAACTGCTGCACCGCGTTGAGCAGCCCGGAACCGGTGCCCACCTCCGCCTCGGTCACGTCGCCGAGGATGTACCCGAAGAGGGGCACGAACACCAGACCAGCCCCGAGCCCGGATACGAGCAGCGCCGGGACGAGCGTCCACGAGGTGAGGGTGCTCCCGTAGTGGCCGATGGTCCACCAGAGCCCGAGCATGCCGGCGGCCGAGGTGCCGACGCCGAGGTGCAGGGTGACGCGGCCGAGCTTCTCGGCCAGGAACGCCCCCGACAGACCGGCGCCGATGGCGGTCGCAATCGCCCACGGGATGAGGGAGAGACCGGAGTGCAACGGCGTCCAGCCCTGCCCGAGCTGCATGAACAGGTTGAAGGCAAGGGTGAACCCGGTGAGTGCGGTGAAGAAGGCGGCGATGACGAGCAGACCCACGACGAAGCTGCGGTTCGCGAACAGCGACGGCTCGATGACCGGGTGCTTGCTGCGTCGCTCGGAGAGCGCGAAGGCGGCGATGACGACGAGCGAGCCCACCATCAGCACCCAGGTCCATGCCGGCCAGCCGAGCTCACGGCCCTGGACGAGGGGCACGATGAGCATCGCCGAGGCGAGCGTCAGCAGGGTGACACCGCCGATGTCGACCTTGGCGTCACGCTGCTCGCCGGTCTCCTTCGGCAGGGTGAGCCAGGACAGGACGAAGGCGGCCATACCGATCGGCACGTTGATCAGGAAGATCGAACGCCACTGGCTGCCAAAGAGGTTGGCGTTGATCAGGAGGCCCGCGACGATCGGGCCGACGACTCCCGCGAGGCCCATCACCGGGCCAAAGGGGATGAACGCCTTGTTGAGGTCCTGCGGGGGGAAGACGACCTTCACCAGGGCCAGGCCCTGCGGGATCATCACCGCCCCGAAGAGCCCCTGCAGGACGCGCGCAGCGATCAGCCAGCCGACACCTGGAGCCAGGCCGCAGGCGAGCGAAGAGAGGGTGAAGCCAGCCATGCCGACGAGGAACATCCGCCGGCGGCCGAGAAGGTCACCGAGGCGGCCGGAGGTCACGAGGCCGAGAGCGAAGGCGGTCGTGTATGCCGCGAGCACCCACTGCAGCGTCGCGTCACCACCGCCGAGGTCGGCGCGGATGGAGGGGCCGGCGAGGTTGGCCACGGTGGAGTCGACAAGGTCCATGACGTCGGCGACGAGTACGACCGTCAGGACCATCCAGGGGCTCACGAGCAGGCCAGCTCGGGCTGCGGTGGACGACCCGGTGGACAACCCCGCTGACGACCCGGTGGACGACTGAGTAGAGGACTCACTGGACGAACGATGTTCGATGCTCACGAACAGTGTTCTACTCACGAACGGTGTTCGTGTCAAGTAGAGTCGAACCGTGGGCGTCGAGCGCAAGGTCGAACGGCGCATCGACCGAATGCGCACCAACGCCGACCGCTGGGAACACAGACTCGACAAGAAGCGCCCCATCAGCCGCGAGCGCATCATCGACGAGGCCCTCAAAATCGTTGCAGCAGAGGGGTTCGACGCACTCACGATGCGACGGGTGGCCGCGGCCATCAACACTGGACCGGCGTCCCTCTACGCCCACGTCCAGGACAAGGCGCACCTGGACGAGCTGCTCATCGGCCGGTTGTGCAGCGCGGTCACGATCCCGGTGCCGGACTCCAACCGATGGCAGCAGCAGATGCTCGACTTCGTCAGCGACCTGCGCGACAGGTACCTCGCCTATCCCGGCCTCTCCCGCGCGGGGTTGGCGGTCGTCCCCACCAACCTCGAAACCCTACGGATCAGCGAGGGGTTGCTGGCGATCCTCATCGCCGGCGACGTCCCGCCCCAGCGGGCCGCCTGGGCCATCGACACCCTCGCCCTCTACGTCGCGGCGTACTGCCTGGAGGTGTCGCTGTGGATGGGGGACGCGACCACGGACGACCCCTGGGAGTTCGAGACCGACTTCCGGGCTGCCTTCGACGCCTTGCCCGCCGACGAGTTCCCGATGACGAAGAAGTATGCGTCAGAGCTCGTTGCCGGGGAGGGCCACGACCGGTTCGACTTCGCGGTGACGACGTTGCTCAGCGGCCTCGGGGGCCGACCGGCCGGCACCAAACCGGGAGGGTCGACGGCCGTGGCCACCTGACCGACCCGTCTCGCCCAACTCTGGGGTCGGCGCTAGCGAGAGGCGAACGGGTCCCAACGGACCAGCGCCTGCGTCCCCGAGGCGAACCGCGGGGACCGCTGACCCGGGCGGACCGCCACGATCTCACCCTGCCGCCCGGCCGCGAAGATCCGGCTCGCTACCTGTGCGACCGATCGGTCATGCTCAGCGACGAGGTCGTCGGTCAGCTCGCTCACCCGTGCGCGCAGCGCGACGACCTGATTCTCCAGCTCGAGGATCCGCTGGATGCCGGCGAGGGAGACACCCTCCTCCTGGGAGAGCCGTTGGACCTCGCGCAACAGCGCGACGTCGCGTCCGGAGTAGCGCCGCCCGCCGCCGCGAGTTCGAGAGGGCGACACCAGCCCGAGCCGGTCGTACTGCCGCAGGGTCTGGGCATGCATACCGGCGAGCTGGGCCGCCACCGAGATGACGAACACGGGGGTGTCGTCGTCCGGGCCGAAGCTCGACCGGTTCGCTCGCGTCGTCATGTGGGTGCCCGCCTCAGTCGCGGGCTCGCTCGACGAGCTCGGCCCGCGGGTCGGCTTCCTGCTCGTCGTCGCGCATCCGCTCCAGGGCCTCGCGGGCGGCGTCCGTCAACCGCTGGGGTACGACCACCTGGATCTTGGCCATCAGGTCGCCCGGCTTTGCGTCGCGCACCACGCCCTTGCCCTTGACGCGCAGCACGCGACCGCTGGGGGTGCCCGGTGCGATACGGACGCGAACTAAGGACCCGTCGAGCGTCGGCACGGACACGGTCGCCCCGAGGGCTGCCTCGGCAAAGGTGACCGGCAGGTCGATCGTGAGATTGTCGCCGTCCCGCCCGAAGACCGGGTGCTTGGCGACGGTGACCGTGAGGATCAGATCACCGGGTTCGGCACCCGCGTCTCCACGAGAACCCTTGCCGCGCAACCGGATTTTCTGTCCGTCGCGCACGCCGGCGGGGATGCGCGTCGTGATGCGGCCACCGTCGGCGTCCTGCAGCGTCACGGTCGATCCGGACACCGCGTCGCGGAACGACAACGTCGTGCGGGCCTGGACGTCCGCGCCTTTGCGTGGTCCGCGCGGCGCGCCGAACGTGTCGTACCCACCGAACGAACCACCCGGGTATGCGCGGCCGCCACTTTGCCCGAAGAGCCCGCTGAGCAGGTCGTCGAGCTCTGGCTGCCCTCCGCCACCAGTCGCATACCGGGTTCGGCCGCCGGCGCTGCCGGGCTGTCCCTGGTTGAACATCCCGGAGAACACGTCTTCGAACCCGCCACCAGCGCCACCCGAACCACCCGCGGTGAAGCGGGCGCCGCCACGGGCCATGGTGCGAATCTGGTCGTACTGCTGGCGTTCCTCGGGATCGGACAGCACGGAGTAGGCCTCACCGACCTCTTTGAACCTCGCCTCAGACTTGGGGTCGTTGGCGTTCTGGTCCGGGTGGTACTTGCGGGCGAGCTTGCGGTACGCCTTCTTGATGGCGGCCTGGTCGGCGTCTTTCGCCACACCCAGCGCCGCATAGAAGTCCTTGTCAAACCAGTCCTGGCTTGCCATCGGACCTCCTCTCAGACCGGGTCGGCTACGGACACCCTGGCAGGACGGATGACGCGGTCACCCATCCGGTAGCCGGGCTGGAGAACCTGCACCACGGTGGTCGTGGTCGCGTCCTTCGGAAGCTCGACGGTGCTCGCGTCGACGTGCATCAAGGCCTCGTGCACATTCGGGTCGAACGGCTCGCCCTTGGCGCCGAGCGGCGTCACGCCGAACCGCGCTAGCACGCCCTCGAGCTTGTCGGCGGTCCGGGCGAACGGGCCTCCGTCGAGGTCACCATGCTCGCGAGCGAGGTGGATGTCGTCGAGCACAGGGAGCATCGCCTCGACGACCTGGGTGATGCCCTGGTCGCGAGCAACGTCGCGGTCGCGGTCGACGCGGCGCTTGTAGTTGATGTACTCGGCCTGCAGACGCCGCAGGTCGTCGAGGTGCTCGGCCGCCCGACGCGTGTCGGGGTGGACGTCGCCCTCGATCGGATCAGAACCCATGTCTCCCAATGACTCCGGGCTGTCCGGGATCTCGGGGATGAACACGTCGTACTCGTCGCCTCCGCCGGGCTCCGTCGACGCCGCGGCACCGTGGGCGCTCTGCCCGGCGTGGCCGACATGCTCGGTATGCGTGTCGTCACCACCGTGGGGGGCCGAGTCGTGGGCCGACCAGGCGGGTCCGGTCGGCTCGTCGCCGACCGGTCCCGCCTGCTCGTCACGCGTCACTTGTGATCCTGCGGGTCCTGCGCGGAGTCCGAGCCCTCGTCCACGACCTCGGCGTCGACGATGTCCTCGTCGGTCGAGCCCGAACCGGAGGCGTCCTGCTGACCGTCGGAGTCCTGCGGGCCCTCCGAACCCTGTGCGGTCTCGCTCGCGGCGGACGCGGCATACATCGCCTGACCCATCTTCTGCGAAACCTCGCTCAGGTGCGCCGTCTTGGCCTTGATGTCCTCGACGTCCGTGCCGGGCGCCTCACGGGTACCGACCGCGGTCTTGAGCTCGGCGAGCGCCGCCTGCGTCTCGGACCGCTCGGCCTCGGGGATCTTGTCCCCGCTGTCGGTCAGGAACTTCTCCGTGGAGTAGAGCAGCTGGTCGGCGGTGTTCCGGGCGTCGATCTCCTCGACGCGGCGCTTGTCCTCCTCGGCGTGAACCTCGGCCTCCTTGACCATCCGCTCGATCTCCTCCTTGGGCAGTGCGGACCCGCCGGAGATCGTCATGGACTGCTCCTTGCCGGTGCCCTGGTCCTTGGCGGACACGTGCACGATGCCGTTGGCGTCGATGTCGAAGGTGACCTCGATCTTGGGCACGTTGCGCGGGGACGGCGCGATGCCGGTCAGCTCGAACGTCCCGAGCGGCTTGTTGTGCTGCGCGATGTCGCGCTCACCCTGGAAGACCTGGATGAGGACGGAGGGCTGGTTGTCGTCGGCCGTCGTGAAGATCTCGCTGCGCTTGATCGGGATGGCTGTGTTCCGCTCGATGAGCTTGGTGAACCGGCCGTGCTGTGTCTCGATCCCGAGGCTCAATGGCGTGACGTCGATGAGCAGGATGTCCTTGCGCTCGCCCTTGAGGACACCGGACTGCAGGCTCGCGCCGACGGCGACGACCTCGTCGGGGTTGACCCCCTTGTTGGGGTCCTGGCCGCCGGTGAGCTCCTTCACGATCGAGGTGACCGCAGGCATACGGGTCGAGCCACCGACGAGCACGACGTGGTCGATGTCGGAGACCTTGATGCCCGCGTCGGCGATGACCTTCTGGAACGGGCCCTTGGTCCGCTCGAGCAGGTCCTGCGTCAGCCGCTCGAACTCGGAGCGCGAGAGCTGTTCGTCGAGGTGGATCGGTCCGTTCTCGGACATCGAGAGGTACTGCAGGTTGATGTTGGTGTTCGTCGAGGAGCTGAGCTCCTTCTTGGCCTGCTCCGCGGCGTCCCGCAGACGCTGCATGGCGATCTTGTCCTTGGACAGGTCGACGCCGCTGCTGTTCTTCACGGTCGTGAGCAGGTGCTGGACGATGCGCTCGTCCCAGTCGTCGCCACCGAGCTTGTTGTCGCCGTTGGTCGCGCGCACCTGGATGGTGGAGAACCCGTCCTCGGGGTCCTTGCCAACCTCGAGGAGGGACACGTCGAAGGTGCCACCACCGAGGTCGAAGACGAGGATGAGCTCGTCCTCCCTGCCCTTGTCGAGGCCGTATGCCAGCGCGGCCGCGGTGGGCTCGTTGATGATGCGCAGGACGTTGAGACCCGCGATCTCGCCGGCCTCCTTGGTGGCCTGGCGCTCGTGGTCGTCGAAGTACGCTGGCACCGTGATCACGGCGTCGCTGACGGGCTCGCCCAGGTAGGACTCCGCGTCACGCTTGAGCTTCTGCAGGATGCGGGCGCTGATCTCCTGCGCGGTGTACTTCTTGCCGTCGATCTCGGGCGACTTCCAGTCGGTGCCCATGTGGCGCTTGACCGAGCGAATCGTCCGGTCGACGTTGGTCACGGCCTGGCGCTTGGCGATCTCGCCGACAAGCACCTCACCGTTCTTGCTGAAGGCGACCACCGACGGGGTGGTGCGGCCACCCTCGGCGTTCGCGATGATCGTCGGCTCCCCGCCCTCGAGGACGGCGACAGCCGAGTTGGTGGTGCCGAGGTCGATTCCGACCGCACGTGCCATGGTGACTCTCCTGTTGTTGCTGGGCATCTGGTCCGACAGCCAATCTGCCGGGCGGCGGGTCCGGTTGTCCAAAACCAGGCTCCGCAAAGTTGCGTACACCACACTCAACTCTGGGGTATGCGCCCTTGTTCCCGACGTCGGGCATCATCGCTTGTGGTGGGGGGGAGGTCGTGGCCGGTGAAGGCTTGCTGGAGGCTGAGGCGCTGTACGTCAGCGCGGACAGCGACGCGGCAGGAGCCTGGAGGCCGACGGCGGCATCGTCGATCGGAGGTCCCGACGGCGGCATGAGCGGTCGATTTCGACAGGGGTCGGGAGGACGCTAGGCGAGCATCTGGGCGCGGTCAATGCGCCCTTCTGAGACGTGGTAGACGATGAGGGCGTGCATGGCCGGGGGCATGCCTTCGAAGTTGATGCCACTGGCGTCTTCTTCGTCAACAACCCAGTCCCCGGCGCTGATGCGAGTGCCGATCTCGACGTGCAGATCAGGGCTCTGCGCGAACAGCTGACCATAGACACTCGCGATTGCGTCGCGCCCGGTCATCATCACCGATCCGTCTGGGCCGATCACGGTGGCGCTCTCGCTGTAGCAGTTGGCAAAAGCCTCGGCATCGCGGGCGTTGTAGGCATCGACCTGGGCTTGGATGACATCTGCTATGGAAGTCATAACCCATTGGAGCACGAATGCCCGCTCGTCGTCAGAACCACGCGCCCACTGCGGCATGACCGGGCGAGCGTAGCCGCCCTCAGAGCGGCAGATCCGGACGATAGTTGCCGCCCGTGCCAGCATCCGCACCCGGCGCGGCGTTGGCCGATGCCGACCTCGTCGACCGGCACGGGCTCCTGCTGGGCAAGCCTGACTATTGGCTCATCGAGCCCGCTCAATTCATCAGCCAACTCTTGCCGTTGACCACGTGGGCACTTGGGTCAGTTGTACGTTCGCCGGACGGGCACGCTGGTCACCCGGTCGCCGCCCTCCCTGTCAGGCTGTGGTGAGACACCCCGGAGCCCCCGGGTCCACCGTGGAGGGTGGTGACAGGAGACAGTT
>NZ_JBDTKA010000036.1:0-4091 GCF_039935575.1 Lapillicoccus sp. | reverse complement strand
GTGGGCGACTCGAACTCGGCGTGTGCGGCCAGTGTCCTCTTGGCTCGCGAGATGCGCTGACCCATGGAGGATTCGGTGGCCAAAAACCCGCGGGCGATCTCGGCGGTGGTGAGTCCGCCGATCAGACGCAGCGTCAGCGCGGCCCGGGAATCGGCCGTCAGGCAGGGATGGCAGCACAAGAAGATGAGCCGCAGGACGTCGTCCTCGATGTAATCCACCTGGGCGTCGAGGTCGGGCATCGCCACCTCCTCTCCACCGCGGGCGTGTTCGAGCTCCGCGGTCTTGCGGCGAAGGCTGTTGGCGCGCCGGAAGTGGTCGATGCCGCGCCGCTTCGCGATGGTCATCAGCCACGCGATCGGGTTCTGTGGGACGCCGGTCGTCGGCCACTGCTCCAGCGCGGCCACGAGTGCGTCCTGCGCCAGGTCCTCGGCGAGCTCCAGATCACGGGTCATCCGGGTGAGAGCGCCGACGAGGCGGGCCGATTCGGCCCGCCACGCCGCGACGATGGCCTCGTTCGAGTCCTCCGCCCTGCTCTCTGCCGGCATAATGCCAACGTAGTGAGTCCTGGTCAGTCGCCGGGAGCCTCCGGGCCGGTGGAGATCTGGCGCAGCGTAGAGACCACCGTAACCTCGGGCCAGTACTTCGCGTGGAGCTCGGCGAACTCCCGCTGGTCGGCGACAGCCTCCTCGAGGCTGTCGTACTGCAGGATGGACCAGCCGCCGACGACCTCCTTTGCCTCGGCGTACGGTCCGTCGACCCGGCTCACCTCACCCTGACGGACCACGAAGTTCACGGCGTCCTCAGTTCCGTACAGACCCCCTCCGTCGAGGAACACACCCTTGGCGGCCCGCTCGCCGATGTGGGCGTCCATCGCGTCGAACAGCGCTGCTGGCGGCGTGCCGACGCCTTCTTCCATCCTCACGAATCCCATGAAACGCGGCATCTTGATCACTCCTATTGGTTGACGGGCAATTGCTTGGTGCACGTACGTCGAACGGCTGTCAGGGTCTTCGACATCAAGTATCGAAGTCTTTCTACACGTGCCGTCATCCGGCGAGGCGGCCCCGGGCGCACGCCATGCGGCCGCATCAAAGCCGCTCATGACAGAAGGGGGGAACTGAGGTTGCGTAGAGTGCTCGGTCGTGAGCGATCGCGCGCTGGTCCTTGGTGGTGGCGGATCGGTCGGCAATGCGTGGGAGATCGGGGTCATCGCCGGCCTGTTCGATGCCGGGCTGGATGTCACTGAGGCCGACCTGATCATCGGGACGTCGGCCGGATCGACCGCTGCGGCGCAGGTCAGCGGCGCAAGCCCGGCACAGCTTCTTGCCACCATCGTGGCCGCTGTACCTCAGGCACTAGCCGGTCAGGTCGCGTCAGACGCTGGATCCGCGCCCCGGCCTCCGGTCCCTGACCACCTCGAGAGAACGAACCGCATCATCGCCATCTGCGAGGGTGCGGCCGACATGCGCCGCAGAATAGGCGCGGCAGCGCTCAAGCTGGATCCGACATCGGACGGCGCCAGGCAAACGCGGTGGCGGGCTACCGTCGCCGCACGGCTACCCAGCCAGAGCTGGCCGGAACGAAGGATGCTCATCACCGCGGTCGATGCCCGCACCGGGGAACCAGTCGTGTTCGACCGCGACAGCGGAATCGACCTGGTGGACGCCGTCGCGGCCAGCACGTCCAGTGGCGCTCCGTACGGCATCGGTGACAACCGGTACATCGACGGCGGGTATAGACGCAATGAGAACGCCGATCTGGCGACCGGTTGCGGGTGGGTGCTGGTGCTCTCGCCTTTCGGTGGCAGATCACGGCATCCGCTCGAGTGGCGGATGCATCTCGCGGCGCAGGTGGATGAGCTGCGCGCCAGCGGCAGCAGGGTCGAAACGGTCCTTCCGGATGGCTCTTCAATCGATGCGTTCGGTGTCAACATGATGGATCTGTCCAGGCGTCCTGCCGCCGCTCAAGCCGGCTACAACCAGGGCATGGCCCTAGCGAAGCAGCTCACCGAGTTCTGGGGCTGACGTACAAGGCCCCCTGCGAATGGGTCGCGCGGCGACGCGTCACCGCCGCGTGTAGTGCAACGCCCGGACTCCCACGGGGGGGCGTGCCTCGATGGGGGCTGCGGCCATGCCGTCGCGATCATCGAGGGCAATTCGTCAACGGGGGCCCCAGACGGCGGTGGGTGGCCGCGGGTGTTTCCCGGTCACCCTCGTCGAGGCAGATGCTGGACGTCGACTCGCCCCGGCGCCAGGTTGTCCCGGGGACTGAGTTGAGTGGGGCGAATGGATCGGCGGCGTACTGCCGGGCGACCGGAGGTTTGCTGCGATCAACGCTGCCTCTGTGGGGTGTGCCTGGGTCGCTAGTCGGCGCAGTGCGCCTACGTCGGTGCGCTTGACCGTGACCGTCCAAGCGAGCCGGCCCCGTTCGGTGGACTCCGCCACGACCTCGCTGACCACGAAGAGCAACCGGGATGCGCCTGCCCCTAGGGGTCCCTTCATGCCGTCGGTGGGCCAGATCAGGCGGCAAGGGAGTGAACCCGCTGTTTACGGGCGGCAGGTCGGGAGCCTTGATCTGGGGGTCGACGATGCCTGGGGCTTCGGCCGGGATCTAGGTCAAGCCCGATCAAAAAGGGGTGTCCCTGGGTGAGCACCGCGGCCTCACGAAGAGCCTGAGTGTCGACGATAGTGACGTCGCCGATGGCCGTGCGGGTCCATGTCTCCCGGTTCTTACCACCCCGCATCCGCTCAGGGGCAGCGGGCGGTTCGGGTAGGTCGAACAGGCCGGCCTGTTCTGGGTCCATCACACAGGACCCCTAAGTCAACCCTGGGCCCGTTGGGCCAACCAGGACGATGGGCCCGTGTCGATGGCCGACCGGGCGACCGCAGGGACCGCTGAGTGACGACCTTTGTGAACGCAGGCGGCAGGCGCACCTTGACGCCGGGAGGGGGGATCGGCCGGCCAAAGGTGCTGGGTGTGGCCCGAGGCTGGTCAACTGACGGAGTTGCCGAGCATCTTCCGTCGCCCTTGGATCCGTCCGCGCTCCGACAGGGGATGTCGAGCCGCACTAGGGACGAGCTTGCGGCGGTGGCCGACCAGCTGACCAAGGGCAAGTTGCACGGTCTCTGCTTGCTCTCGGACCTCGACCCTGGCAGCGGTGAGGTCGAGCTTCCCCCGCCCCGGGCGAGTCGAGCCTGCTCATGGTGATGATCGAGCTGCGTGGTTCCCGGCCGGGGATTTGGAGGCGTTTGACGCTTCCAGGCGATCTGACCCCGAACAGCGTGCACACCCTGTTCCAGACCGCGGTGGGCTGGACCGACTCCCACATGCACGAGTGCCTCGCCAAGCTGCGTCCCAGGCTCCTGGTCTCAAGGGGGCGTCGTTGGCGAACACAACGACCAGCACGCTGGCCACGACGACGAGGTCGGCCAGCTCGGGGGCGTTAGGGACCGCTGCCCTCAACGGCCCCGGCGCACCCGCCCAGCCACCGTATGCCAGGTCCACGCAGGCCCAGTACGAGCGATCTTGGCCCCCGACCGGCAGGTCACCATGGGGTAGGTTCGGGTTCCGCTTTCGGCCAGCAGTCAACCACCGACGAATGGGGACACATGAGCAGTAAGAGGCAGAGGCGCGCAATTGAGAAGTCCAGCTCGACGCAGAAGGAAATAGAGAAGAACCTTTTCAGTCTGCGTGCTCAGCTGACCAGGACAGAGAAAGCGCTGACGAAGGCGAAGAATCGGACGGATCGCTGGCGGAAGGAAGCGAAGGCGCAGAAAAGATCGGCCTCGCGAGCCCGAGCCCGGGTAGAGAAACTGCATCGCAAGCTCGACGGGGCTTCTGCTGCACTGGAACCCATAACGGCCGCCGCTGCGCCGATGGCCATGATGGCGTCAGGTCAGCGGATGGCCGAACCAACGACCCTCGATGGTGTCACGATGCCAGACGACACGTGGAGCGTCGTCAAGTTGCGGGCAGAGGCTCGAGCGCGAGGACTGACCGGAATGTCGAACAAGCTCAAGGCACAACTCCTCGCCGCCCTGTCCTGAGCGTGGCGCCCCAACGACCGAGGGCGCCGAGATCGCTGTCGAGGG
>NZ_JBDTKA010000035.1:0-15864 GCF_039935575.1 Lapillicoccus sp. | reverse complement strand
CGTCAATATCTGGGTGGGGGTGGGGTCGCGACACGAGACAGTGGGGCGCACCGGGTTTGCGCACCTCTTCGAGCACCTGATGTTCCAGGGCTCGCGAGGCGTTGCGAGCGGTGAGCACTTCGAGGCCCTGATGGCTCAGGGCGGGCGGCTGAACGCGACGACGTGGTTCGACCGCACCAACTACTTCGAGACGGTGCCCAAGGGCGCCCTCGAGCTCGCGCTCTGGCTGGAGGCCGACCGGCACGGCCACCTGCTGGACGCCCTGAACCAGGAGAACCTCGACAACCAGCGCGACGTGGTCAAGGAGGAGAAGAGGCAGCGTTACGACAACGTCCCCTACGGCAACGCCCTGGTCGACGTCTACGCGACGATCTTCCCCGAGGGTCACCCCTACCACCACCCGACCATCGGGTCGATGGAGGACCTCGACGCCGCGAGCCTGGAGGACGTGCACGCCTTCTTCCGGCACTACTACGGGCCCAACAACACGGTCCTGACCATCGTCGGCGACGTCGTCCCCGACGAGGCGTTCGCCGCCGCCGAGCGCCACTTCGGTGGGCTGCCCGCCTCCGCCGAGCCGCCGGACGGCACCCTGCACTCCCTGGATTCGCTCACCGAGCCGGTCCGTCTCGAGCGCCTCGAGGAGGTCCCCAACGACCGGCTCCACCTGGCTTGGCGGCTGCCGGTCGACGGCACGCCGGACTACCTCGCCTGCTCGCTGGCGTTCGACGTGCTCGGCGGTCTGAGCACCTCACGGCTGGTCCAGCGTCTGGTCCGCGACGAGCAGTCCGCGACTGCTGTGCACGCGCACACTATGGGTCTCGTCGACGGGGTCTCGTTGGGGCTGCTGATCATCGACGTAGCCGCCGGTGTCGACCCGCAGCAGGTCGAAGGCGCCGTCGTCGCGGAGCTCGAGCGGTTGGTCGCCGACGGACCGACCGAGGTCGAGCTGGAGTCGTCGTTGGCCGAGACCGAACGTTCCTGGCTCAGCGCCCTCGCGAGCCAGGACGAGCGGGCCGACCTGATCTGCCACTACACGCTGCTGGCCGACGACCCAGACTACGTCAACACCCTGCTCGACCGGGTCGGCGCCGTCGGCGCGGAACAGATCCGCGACGCCGCTGCCCGCTTCTTGCAACCCGCCTCGCGGGCCGTGGTCTCCTACCTCGTCAAGGACCAGGAGGTCGCGGCATGACCACCCCCACACTCGATGCGCCGCGCCCCGCGGTCGTCCCCGCCGAGCCTTACGTCTTCCCGCCGGCCGAGCGCCGGACCCTCGCCAACGGCCTCGAGGTGGTCGTCTACGACGTTCCGGGACAGTACGTCCACTCCGTACGCCTGTCCGTGCCGCTCACCCTCTCCGCGGAGCCGCGGGACCGCGAAGGCGTGGCCACGATCATGGCGCGGACCCTCGACGAGGGCACCGCGGCGCATACCTCTGCGGAGTTCGCACTGCTGCTCGAGCGGCGGGGCGTAGCGCTCGGCGCGGGCGCCACGGACGCGGGTCTCAGCGTCGATGTCGACGTCGCGAAGCGGCATCTCGCCTACGCCCTCGACCTGCTGCGTCAAGCGGTGACCGAGCCGGCGTTCCCCGCCTCGGAGGTCGGGCGGCACGTCAAGCAACGGCTGGCCGAGATCGAGCAGGAGCGGTCGGTCGCCGCCCAGCGTGGGGCGATCGAGCTCATCGCGCGATACTTCGACCCCGCCGAGCGGGCCAGCCGGCCGACTGCTGGGGCCAAGGAGACCATCGCCTCGATCACCCGTGACGACGTCGTGGCTTTCCACTCACAGCACGTCGCACCGGTCGGGGCGACCGTCGTCGTGGCGGGCGACCTCGACGGCGTGGATGCGTTCGCCGAGATCGAGTCGGCGCTGGGCGGCTGGGCCGCGCCCTCCGGGTGGGAGCCGCCGGCAGCACGGGTGGCGGCTCGGCTGGCGCAGGACCGTGTCCAGGTCTTCCTCGTCGACCGGCCGGGCTCGGTGCAGACCGAGTTTGCCGTCGCGTGTCCGGGACCGGACCGCCGGGTCCAGGACGGGTGGGCGCCGTTCCCCGTGCTGGGGTTCGTCCTGGGTGGCTCGCCGAACGCGCGCATCGACGCGGTGCTGCGCGAGGAGAAGGGCTTCACCTACGGGATCCGTTCGGTCTTCCGGCCCCGCCGGCGCGGGGGGATGTTCCTCACCAGCGGCAGCGTGCGTGGCGATGCGACCGTCGAAGGGCTGGACCTGCTGCTCGGAATCCTCGACGGCGCTCGCGACGGCTTTCGCACCGAGGAGGCCAAGCAGGGGGTCGACTACATCGCGATGACGGCCGCCTCCCGCTATGCGACGGCAGACTCCATCGCCGACGAGGCTGCGTCGATGGCGCTCGAGGGCCTGACGACGGAGTTCACCACCGCGACCCTGCGCGACCTCGCCACGGTCGACCCGCAGCGTCTCGACGCGGCATACCGGGAGTTCGTGGACGGCCGCTGGACCGTCGTGGTGGTCGGTGACGCGGCGACCCACGCCGACGGCATCCGGGCCCTCGGCCGCGGTGACGTTACGGTCGTCACCGGCTGAGGTCGGCCTGAGCCAGCGGTCAGGCGGTGCCGATCCGGGCCAGCACCTCGTCGTGCAGTAGTCCGTTGGTAGCGACCGCATTCCCACCCCAGCAGCCGTCCCGGCCGTCGAGTGAGGTGAACCGGCCCCCGGCCTCGGTGACGATCGGTACCAGTGCGGCCATGTCGTAGATCTGCAGCTCGGGCTCGGCCGCGATGTCGACGGCGCCCTCGGCGACCAGCATGTAGGACCAGAAGTCCCCGTATGCGCGTGCGCGCCAGCAGACCTCGGTCAGGTCGAGGAACTCCTGATGGCGCTCGACCTTGCGCCACGAGGCGATCGAGGCATACGACAAGGAGGCGTCCTGCAGGCTGCTCACCCGAGAGACTCCGATCCGTTTCGCCGAGGTCAACGAGCGGCCCGACCAGGCGCCGGACCCCTGCGCCGCCCACCAGCGCCGGCCGAGAGCGGGAGCCGAGACCAGCCCGATGACGGGGTGCCCGTCGTCGACGAGCGCGATCAGCGTCGCCCAGACGGGTACGCCGCGCACGAAGTTCTTGGTCCCGTCGATCGGGTCGATGACCCAGCGCCGGGGACCATGGCCGGTCGTGTCGAACTCTTCACCCTCGACGGCGTCACGGGGGCGGGTTCGCTTGAGCTGGGCGCGGATGTGCTCCTCGGCGGCCCGGTCGGCGTCGGTGACCGGGGTGAGGTCCGGTTTCGACTCGACGACGAGGTCCTCGGTCCGGAACCGCGTCATGGTCACCCGTTCGACGGCGTCAGCGAGGACGTGGGCGAGCCTGAGGTCGTCGTCGTAGCGGGTCACCGGGTCACGCTATCCGTCCGGCGACGCGGGATGTCGTTGCCTCGAAGCCCTTCGTCGGACCGGACTCACGTTCTTGCAGACGGAACTCCGGTGTTGCCGCGTTTACGACCCGGTCGTGTCCAGATTTTCCGGCAAGGTGTGAGTCCGGTCGGAGATGGGGGAGTCGTCGGCGCGGATGGTTGACTCCTCGGCGTGGCGGCGGCGCTGCACCAGCAACACCAGGCGATGCGCCAAGATCAGGACCAGTGCCCACGCGGCCCCGGCCAGCCACCCGGCGACGACGTCGGTGAACCAGTGGTGGCCGAGGTAGACCCGGCTCAGGCCGATGGCGCAGGCATACAGCCCCAGGCCGACGAACGAGACTGTGCGCGCCCGGCGACTCGAGACGTGGAGCTGGATCAGATAGGCCAGCACCAGGACGATCACAGTGGAGTTCAGGGCGTGACCGCTGGGGAATGACGGGCTGTTCTCGTAGGGAGGCACCGCCAGTGCGTGCGGCGGGCGCACCCTGGCAGCGAGGTCCTTGCCGGTATGCGTCATGGCCAGCGACCCGCCCGTGGCGGCCACCATGAGGACGATCGGTGTCCAGCTGCGCCAGGCCCGGGCGAGCAGCAAGGTCACGAGGGTCGCGAGGATCGGCAGGATGACCGGACCGCCGATGTTGGTGAACGCGGTCACGACGGAGTCGAGCACCGGGGTGCGGTGGGCGACGCTCCAGTCCAGCAGTGGCTGGTCGACGAGCGAGAGATCGTCCCGCTCCTTGACCGCTTCGTAGGTCTCGGCCAACACGGCGACCAGCGCGACCAGGACCGCGAGTCCGATGCCTGCCGCGACCAGGCCGATCCCACCCGCGGCAGGCGTGGGCGCGGCCCGGCCATTCTCGACGGCGACCGGAGGAGCCGGTGAACCGGTCTTCGTCGACGGTGGTGGACCGGTTCGGTCGGCACGCTGAGAGGAAGGCATCCGCCGATCAGCTCATCTGCCCCAGAGCGCGCGCGCCCCGGAGTCCCCGGTGCGCACGGTCCAGAAAACTGCAGCGACGGCAGCCACGATCGAGACGACGACGGCGATCGGGCCGAGCGCCTTGTTGCGGTTGGTGTAGGCGACGGCTGACGAGCTGACCGTGAGGAACAGTGCGAACCAGGGCAGCACCGCGCCCAGCTCCCCGTGCTCCTTGGCGATCTGGCCGCCCAGTGACTTCTGCAGCGCCTCGCCGCTCTCCTTGGCGACCAGGGTGGTGAGGAAGACGACGAGGTTCGCACCCGTGACCCACCAGGCATACCTCTCCCGCAGGCCCTTGCGCACCGCTACGACGATCGTGATGACCGCCATGAGGGGCAGCAGCACCACGACCGCATGGATCACGAGCACATGGACGGGAAGACCGAAGATCGTGTCGAACATGGGGCTTGCGTCTCCTTGGGTGGGTTGCCGGCTCACCTGAGTGGACGACAGCGTATGGCCCGCGGTTCAGTCGTCCCTGTCACGTCACGTCACGTCACTCGTCACGTCGGTCGTCCCGTTGCGGGCGCGCAGCAGCCGGCGCAGGGAGTCGAGGCGCGACGGCCCCGACGGACCGGCTGCGCCGGCCGCGACGTAGGCGTCGAGCGCGCACTCCGGCTCGTCGTGCGTGCAGCCGCGAGGACATTGCTCGGTGCCGGGTTCGAGGTCGGGGAAGAACGTGATGATCCGCGCCGGCTCGACGTGAGCGAGTCCGAACGTGCGCACCCCTGGCGTGTCGATCACCCAGCCGTCACCGTCCGGCAGGCGTAGGGCGACCGCCGAGGAGGAGGTATGCCTGCCCCGTCCGGTCACGTCGTTGACGACGCCGACGGCGCGGTCCGCGTCGGGAACAAGCCGGTTGACCAAGGTCGACTTCCCGACACCCGAGTGACCGACGAGGACCGACACCCGCCCGCGCAGATGTTCGCGCAGGTCCTTGACGCCGTCGACGTCGAGGACGCCCTCGGGATCGCGCCGGGTCACCACGTGCGGAACCTGAAGCGGAGCGTAGGAGTGCAGGAACGCGTCCGGCGCGACGAGGTCGGCCTTGGTGAGGACGAGCAACGGGTCGAGCCCGGCGTCGTAGGCCGCCACGAGGCACCGGTCGACCATCCGCGGACGGGGCTCGGGGTTGGCGAGCGCGGTGACGATGACGAGCTGGTCGGCGTTCGCGACGATCACGCGCTCCTGATTGTCCACGTCGTCGGCGCTGCGCCGCAGGACCGATCGCCTCGGCTCGACCCGCACGATCCGGGCCAGCGCGTCGAGGCCGCCACCGGTGTCGCCGACGAGGGCGACGTCGTCGCCGACGACGACGCTCTTGCGGCCGAGCTCACGGGCTCGCATCGCGGTCACGAGCCGTTCGGGAGTCTTACGGCCGCCGACGCCGGCGGCGACCAGGACGGCATACCGGCCGCGGTCCACCCCGGTGACGAGCCCGGGGACGGCGTCCTCGTGGGCGGGACGTTCCTTCGTGCGGCGACGCGAACCACGCGGGTTGGGCCGGACGCGGACGTCGGACTCGTCGAGCTCGTACCAGCTCATCTATCGACCCGAGCGCCCCGCCGGACCAGCCGAGCCGGCGCCGAGCATCGCCGACCAGAGGCCGACGAAGTCGGGCAGCGTCTTGGCCGTCGTCCCGATGTCCTCGACGACGACGTCGGGTATGGCGAGCCCGACGACCGCGCCGGCTGTCGCCATCCGATGGTCCTGATAGCTGCGAAAACGCCCACCGTGCAACGGCTTCGGAGTGATCCGAAAACCGTCGTCGGTCTCGGTGACCGCGCCACCGAGGCGGTTGACCTCAGTGGCCAGCGCCGAGATCCGGTCCGTCTCGTGGCCACGGATGTGAGCCACGCCGCGGATCCAGGAAGGCGTGTGCGCGAGAGCGGCTAGGGCCACGACGACCGGAGTCAGCTCGCTGGCGTCGTGCAGATCGACGTCGATGCCCCCGACCTCGCCCGTGCCCACGACGGTCAGTCCGCTGCGGTCCAGGCTGACGTCGGCGCCCATCGTGTCGAGGATGTCGCGCAGGGCGTCACCCGCCTGCGTCGTGTGCTGTGGCCAGTCGGGCACCCGCACGCGACCGCCGGTGATGAGCGCGGCCGCGAGGAACGGGCCGGCGTTGGACAGGTCGGGCTCGATGAGGACGTCCAGAGGGCTGATCTCGCTGGGTTCGACCCGCCAGGTGTTGGGCTCGCTGTCGTCGACCACCACACCGGCATCGCGCAGGGCCTCCACCGTCATGTCGATGTGCGGCTCGCTCGGCACCGGCTTGCCGTCGTGGTGGACCACGACCCCCTCGTCGTATCGCGCCCCTGCGAGCAGCAGCGCCGAGATGAACTGCGACGACGACGACGCGTCGAGCGTGACCGTCCCGCCCGGGACCCGCCCCTGCCCGTCGACGGAGAAGGGGAGCGTGCCCCGGCCCCCGTCGTCGAGGCGTACCCCGAGCGCGGTGAGGGCGTCGAGCACCGGTCTCATCGGGCGGGTGCGGGCCTGCGGGTCGCCGTCGAAGTCGACCCGGCCGTCGGCGAGGGCGGCGACCGGGGGCAGGAACCGCATGACGGTGCCGGCCAGCCCGACGTCGACCCGGGCCGGTCCCTGCAACGGGGCTGGGCGGACGACCCAGTCGAGGACGGACGCTGCCTCTGACGCCGACCGCCGTGCTGGCGCTGTGGCACCTCCGCCGCCCTCGGCGGGCACGTCCTCGATCACCACCCCGAGGGCACGTAGCCCGTCGGCCATCAACAACGTGTCGCGCGAGCGCAACGGCCGTCGCAGCCGCGACCAGTCCGATCCCAACGCCGCGAGGACGAGGAACCGGTTGGTGAGCGACTTGCTCCCCGGGAGGGCGACAACGGCCTGCACGGGGCCGGGCGCAGTGGGTGCGAGCCAGCCGCCCTCGGAATGCGGGGGAGGGGTCACCGGTCTGCCGCTCAGCTGAGGGCGTCCTGAACCTTGATCTGGGCTCCCTGCCGGGCGATCCGTGCCTCGCGAGCGGTGCTGTGCAGGGCGTGCTTCGCCTCGCGCTGCGTCACCCGGCCGGCGTTCTGCGCGCGCCAGGCAAGCCCGGGCTTGCCCGCCGTGTCGGACGCGGTGATGAGCAGGCCGCCGAGCATGCTGACGTTCTTGAGGAAGTGGATGCGCTGGGCCTTCTTTGTGACCGGGTCCTTCTCGTCCCAGAAAGCATGACCCGCAAGCGTTGTCGGGACCAACGACCCCGCGAGCAACGCCGCCCCGAGCCGGGGGAGCCGACCGCTGGCGACGAGCGCACCGCCGACGATCTGGGTGACCGCGTTGGCGCGGACGAGCATCTCCTTATCGTCCGGCAGGCCCAGCATGGGCACGACCTTGTCGAGCAGTGGGCTCGACCGTTCGGCAAGCTTGCCTGGGTGTCGCAGCGCCTCCAGACCCTGGACGACGAACAGAGCGGCGATCATCGGGCGTGCGATGCGACGGACGAGCATGGGCGACGTGCCTCCGGTGGCGTGCGTGATGCTTCGGTGGGTTCGGGTATGCAGGTCCACCGTAGTTGCTCCCCGCCTACAGTGAGGTCCCATGTGTGGGAGGTATGCCGCGACCAAGAACCAGGCCGACCTCGTCGAGGAGTTCGAGGTCGAGCTCGACGCCAGTGGCGAGCCCACGAGGGCTGTGATGGCCCATGCGCAGAACCCGCCTCCGGGCGAACCGGACTGGAACATGGCGCCCAGCAAGAAGGCGCCGGTGGTGCTCACCAGGTCGCCGCGCGGCAGCGACGAACCACCCGTCCGCCAGCTGCGCGAGGTCAGCTGGGGCCTGGTGCCGAGCTGGGCCAAGGACACCAAGGTCGGGTTCCGGATGATCAACGCCCGTGCCGAGTCGGTCCTTCAGAAGCCGGGGTTCAAGCGGGCCGCCACCTCACGCCGCTGCCTGGTCCCGGCCGACGGCTGGTACGAGTGGCAGGTCTCGCCGACCGCGAAAGACGCCAAGGGCAAGCCGCGCAAACAGCCCTTCTACACGCACCGCGCCGACGGCGACGTCGTCGCGTTCGCCGGCCTCTACGAGTTCTGGCGCGACCAGGCGATCGAGGACGCCGACGACCCGAACGCCTGGCTGACGACGTTCACGATCATCACGACCCAGGCCGAGCCCGGTCTCGACCGCATCCACGACCGCCAGCCGCTGGTCCTCGAACGCGCCGACTGGGCCACCTGGCTCGACCCGGCGGTGACCGACCCGGAGAGCGTCTCGCGGCTGCTGGGGTTCGACCAGCCCGGGCGGTTCGAGGCATACCCGGTGTCCACCGAGGTCAACAACACGCGCAACAACGGGGAGCAGCTACTGCTACCGCTGGGCCCCGAGGAGCTGCACGGCGCGGTCGACCTCGTCACCGGCGAGGTCATCGGGACGTGACGTCGCACGATGCCCACGGCCGCACCGCCGAGCACGTGGTCGAGATCCCTACCGACGCGGGTCCGGCGCGGGTGCACGTGCGTCGTCCTCGCGGTGCCCGAGGGACGGTGGCGCTCGGTCACGGCGCCGGAAGCGGCTTCGGCTCGGTGGACCTCGTGGCGGCGATGACCGCCCTCGATGCGGCAGGCTGGGCCACCGCGCTGGTCGAGCAGCCCTGGTTGGTTGCCGGTCACCGGATGGCCGGTCGCCCGCCGACCCTGGACGCGGCCTGGGTGCCGGTGGTCCAGGCGCTGCGTCTGCAAGGTGGCGCGCTCGCCGGCGTAACCGGACCGCTGGTGCTCGGCGGCCGCAGCGCGGGCGCCCGGGTGGCGTGTCGCACGGCGACCGAGCTGCGGGCCGACGCCGTGCTCTGCCTGTCCTTCCCGCTGCACCTGCCGGGACAGCGCGACAAGCTGCGCTCCCACGAGCTCGCACTCGTCACGGACGCCGGTCTGCCGATCGCAGCCGTGCAGGGCCTCAACGACACCTTCGGCACGGCGGGCGAGGTGTCGGCATACCTCGACCGGGTCTATCCCGTCCCCGGCACGCACTCGATCCCGCGCGGGAGCGGGCCGCTCGTCGCGGCAGCGGTGCTCGACTTCACCTCTGCCCTGCGGGAATGACCACGACTGGACGCGACGTTGTCGAGAGCGTGCTCATGCTCTCCGTCCCCTCCATCGGCGGCCCCATCGCCCCCGGCAGGCCGATCGTGACGCGGCGCCTAGAATTGGGGGCGATGACTGAACAGACCGTGAACCCCACCGCCGACACCGCCGACACCATCGATCCTGCGGACCCGTTCCAGCAGCCGGACGACAACACCGTCGACGTCGCCTCCGAGACGACCGAGCAGCGCCGCGCGCGGTTCGAGCGCGAGGCGATGCCGTTGCTGGACCAGATGTACTCCGCCGCGTTGCGCACCACGCGCAACCCCTCCGACGCCGAGGACCTCGTTCAGGAGACCTACGCGAAGGCCTACGGGGCGTTCCACCAGTACCGGCCGGGCACCAACCTCAAGGCGTGGATGTATCGCATCCTCACCAACACCTACATCAACAGCTACCGCAAGAAGCAGCGGGAGCCGTTGCAGTCGGACGCCGCCGAGGTGCAGGACTACCAGCTGCACCGCGCCGAGTCGCACGCGTCGTCCGGCCTGCGTTCGGCCGAGGACGTGGCGCTGGAGCACCTGCCCGACAGCGACGTCAAGCGCGCCCTGCTCGAGATCCCGGAGGAGTTCCGTCTCGCGGTCTACTTCGCCGACGTCGAGGGCTATGCCTACAAGGAGATCGCCGAGATCATGGGGACCCCGATCGGCACCGTCATGTCGAGGCTGCACCGCGGCCGGCGTCAGCTGCGCGAGCTGCTGCGCGGGTATGCGTCCGAGCGCGGCTTCCCCGGCGCAACGGCTCCCGTCAGCTCGAGCATGGTCACGCCCGCAGGCGCTGGAGCCGGGACCGACCCGGAAGGAGCGGGCTCATGAGCCAGCATGAGTGGAGCCACACGGACCCGGCGTCGGACGCCGCTCACCCCCCGGCCGTCCGCATCACTGAGTGCTCCGAGACGGTGCTGCGCATCTTCGAGTTCCTCGACGGCGAGATGAGCGAGGTGGACTGTGCCCGGATCCAGGCTCACCTCGACGAGTGTGCTCACTGCCTCACCGAGTACCACCTCGACCAGGCGCTCAAGGCCGTGGTCAAGCGGTCCTGCGGCTGCGAGCCGGCCCCCGTTCAGCTGCGAACGACGATCCTGCAGAGCCTGACGGTGGTTCGCGTGGAGTCGATCGAGTACTGACCGGCACCTGACCCAACTGACCGGCAGCAGACCGATCAGGCGTTGGGCTTGCGGCCGTGGTTGGCGGCGTTGTTCTTGCGGGAGCGGCGCTTGCGGGATCGCTTGCTCATGGTCCCTCCTCGGGATCGACGGTTCGACGTCCATGCTCCCACACGGACCGGCGCAGGCCGTCCACCTTCCGCATAGCGGGCTGGTAGCCCGATCGGAAGGATGGCGCGACGCGGGAACCTTCAATTCTTGGCAAAGAAATGTCCCGGGCGCCGTCCAGCGTCGTCCCGGGTGGGCTTCCTGTGTGACCCTTGTTTTGTGCGTTCCAGCCTGTATCAGCGCAGGTCAGCGGGCGCTTCGAGCTCAGGCCGCACTCCGAGCGGCCCGGAAGGAACACTAGTCACATGAAGACCATCGCCAAAGTTCTCGAGGTCATGCTCAGCACCCCCGCCACCCCCACCTGGACCCCCACAGCGGGCCCGGGCAAGAGGTCCGCAACCGGTCCCTCGACCCCTCCCAACCTGGGCCCGGTCGGGATCTGGGGCTGGGGTGGGTCCTGACCCGGACCGGCACCCGGTCACGCGGTCGGCCGCCAGCCCGGCCATGAGCCCGGATGTCGGCGGCGCACTACCTTAGGGACATGACCGAGCGGGCGGCGGCACGGGTCGATCGGCGGTCTTCGGCCGTCGTCGTCGCGATCTGCCTCACCGTCGCCATCGCTCTGGGGGGGTTCTGGCTCAGCTGGGCCGTCGTCGGGCCGCCGTCGGACCCGGTCGCCCTGGCTACCTTGGCCGTCCTCGGCATCCTCAGCGTCTGGTTGCGCGAACCCGACGTCGGGTCACGGATCACGTTCTCGTTCCTCAGCATCGTCCTGGTCAGCTGTGTTGTCCTCGTCGGCCCCGTCGGCGGGGCCGTCGTGGGGGCGCTCTCCGGCCTCGTCGAACCTGGACGGCCGACCAAACGAGTCCGGACCTTCAACATCGCGATGGGCGCGATCATCGGCATCGTCGGAGGCCTCGTCTACCACGTCGTGGGCGGCGAGACCGAGATGGCCGGTCTGGACGGGCCGGGGGCGTTGCTCCTGCACATCGGCATCCCGCTCATGGTGGCCGACGTCGCCCAGATGCTCGTCAACGCCGCCCTGCTCGCCGTTATCGTCCACCTCGACACCGGAGTCCCCCTGCGCCGCTTCTTCGTGCAGATGGTGGGCAACTCCGGAGTCGCCTATATCGGCTACGGCTTCATCGGCTTCCTCTTCGTCATCCTCTGGGGCCCGGCCGAGGTCGGTCCGTTCAGTGCCGTGCTGATCCTGGCCCCGTTGTTCGTGGCCCGCTGGGCGTTCGTGCAGTTCGGCGAGGAACAGCGCGCCCACGAACGCACCCTCAGCGCGCTGGTCACCGCCGTCGAGACCAAGGACCCGTACGCCGCGGGCCACAGCGCCCGGATCGCTCGCCTGGCCGAGTGGATGGCCGAACCGCTGTCGATCGGCGCGCAGGACGTGCAAGCGCTGCGCTTCGCCGCGATGCTGCACGACGTCGGCAAGGTGGGTGTGCCCACCCGGTTGCTGCGTCGGCCGATGTCGGGCGCGTCGGGCGCGTCGGGCGCGTCGGGCGCGGCGGAGACATCCCACACGCCGTGGTCGCTGAGCGCGACCGACCTCGACGCGATGAGGCGACACCCGCGGCAGGGGGTCGAGCTGGTGCGGGGGATCGACTTTCTCCAGGAGTCGCTGGAGGGGATCTTGCACCACCACGAGCGGTGGGACGGCCAGGGGTATCCCGACGGTCTGGCCGGACCGCAGATCCCCTTGTTCTCACGGGTCATCGCCGTCGCGGACGCCTTCGACGCTTTCACGACGGACCGCCCCGACCGGCCGGCCCTGCCGGTGGCGGGCGCCCTGGCCGAGCTGCGCGCCCGCGCGGGGCGGCAGTTCGACCCGGCGGTGGTGGAGGCGATGTGCGAGGCGGTCGGGCGCCATGACTGGTCCGTCGCGCAGATCCCGGAGGGGCAGTACGACGCGATGCGCGGCTACCTCGACCACGACCATCCGCCCACCTGGGAGTGGGTCTCGCAGGCCGACGGGGTGGCTGACGGTATGGGTCACGGGCCGCCGCCGCCCGTCGTCCCCACCGACCTGCGCGCGGCCGAGCCCCACGAGGTCCGGCTGTCGTGAACCGAGTCTCCCTGACGCTCTCTCGCCTCGCCGTCGGACCGCTGCTGACCGTCGCCAGTGTCGTGATCGTCGTGGCGGCGGTTGGCAGCGTAGCCCGCGGTCCGGGGCTGAGTGTGGAGGACAGGTGGATCCTGCTCGCCTTCGCTGTGGTCATCGCCGTGGGCGAGCTCAACCGCATCGTCCTCCCGGGTGCGCGTGAGACCGCGCCGATGTCGCTGGCCGCTGGGTTCGGGTTGGCGATGACCTCGGAGGTGGGCGATCATCAGCTCGCCGTCGGGGCCGGATTGGTCGTGTCGGTGACCGCCGTCGGGATGCTGGCCGGAGGTATACCGGCCCTGATCCGCAGCTCGTCGTTGCGTCAGGAAGACCTGGCCGCCAGGTTCATCGCCGTCGCGGTCGCCGCGCTGCTGTTCCGGCAGGTGCCTGTCTGGGACGGTCGAGCGCTGGTCGACATGCAGACGGACTGGACCCAGGAGCGCTGGGTGGCCGCCGTCTCGATGGTGGTCGTGTCGGGTCTGGCGCTGCTCGTGCAGAGCGTCTGCGTGGCCCTGTCGACCGCGTCGCGCGAACACCGGCCGCTGTGGCGTCTGCTCGTCGACGAGCTGCGGCAGGCGGTCGGGCTCAGCACCGCGCTGGCCACCTCGGGTGCGCTCATCGCGCTCGCCGAACGTCCGATGGGGATCGTGGCGCTGCCGGTCTTCCTTGTGCCGCTGGTCCTGACGCAGTTCGCTGTCCGCCGGTTCGCGGGGATCCGCGTCACCTACGGTCAGACCATCCGGGCCCTGTCGCGGCTGACCGAGATCGGCGGGTACACACCGCCCGACCACCCCGCCCGCGTCGCGACTCTGGGTATCGCGATGGGCCGCGACCTCGGCATGTCCGAGCGCGACACCCTCGACCTCGAGTACGCGCTGCTGCTGCACGACATCGGCCAGGTCGCCTTGCGCGAGCCGATCCCGGGCGGCGCCACCTTGCTTGCGGCCCCGGCCGACCAGGACCGGATCGCGCGGGACGGCGCCCAGATCGTGCGACAGACCGGTGTTCTCGACGCGGTGGCGGTGATCCTGGAGTCGCAGGCCAAGCCCTACCGCCAGGTGCGCGAGCTGGGCTGGGATTTGCCCTTGTCCAGCCGGATCATCAAGGTGGCCAACGCCTATGACGACCTGGTGGGCGAGGCGCGGTGGGGGCGGGGACGTCGGCACGCGGCGGCGATCGAACGAATCCACCTGGGGCTGGGCTACGAGTACGACCCGCGGGTGGTGGAGGCGCTGGTACGCGTGCTGGAGCGCCGCGCGCCGGTGACGGTTCCCGTCGGCGCCTGACCCGACCGGACTCTGATGTTCCCCGGTTCGGTTCCCGTGACTCCGACCGGACTCAGATGTTTCCTGGTCCAGCTCCCGTGACTCCGACCGGACTCACATGTTCCCCGGTTTGGGGACGCCTGACGCCGCGAAAGTCGTGAACATCTGAGTCTGGTCGGGGAGGGGGAGCAGTTTCTAGGATGGCGACATGACCCGTGACGAGCTCGCCGAGCTCATCGACAACACCCGGTTCCAGACGAGCGCGCTCTCTCGCGGTTACGACGAGCAAGGGGTTGACGATGCCCTGGGCGCGGTCGCCAACGCCATCCGCACCGGGGACTCCCGGGAACAACTGACGTCTCTGGTCGGCTCGCTGCGTTTCCAACCAACGACCCTTCGCAGGGGATACGAACAAGAAGCGGTCGACCGGCTGCTGGAACACGTCATCACCGAGGTTGCTGCCCTCGACCTACGCGACGGCGTCGCCGCACCTGTCACCCCCACCGCGTCTGACGCTGGTTCGCGCCCCGCCGTCGACACCCGTCGGCCGACACTGCAGGAGGAGGAACAGCCTTCTGCGGTCGACGAGAACCCGACTCAAGGCCTGTTCGGCCGGTTGTTCCGGCGAGCTTGACCGGTCCGAACACGAAGCGGGCGCCGACCCGTGAGAATCGACGCCCGCTTCGAGCAAGCAGAAGGACGAGTCAGGCGGCCTTCTTGGTCTCCCAGAAGATCTCGGCGATCTCGTCGATCTTGCCCAGCAGCTGGTCCGCGACGGCCGGGTCCCACGAGGCCTTGGTCCCGCCGGCGCCGGCGAGCTTGGTGGCCTCGTTGAACAGCTGGTCGAGGTTGGGGTACTTCTCGAAGTGCGGCGGCTTGAAGTAGTCGGTCCACAGCACCCAGAGGTGGTGCTTGACCAGGTCGGAGCGTTCCTCCTTGATCAGGAGGGCGCGGGCCTTGAAGTCGGGGTCGGCGTTGTCCTTGACCTTGGTCATGCAGGCCTTGACCGACTCGGCCTCCAGGTGAGCCTGGGCCGGGTCGTAGATGCCGCACGGCAGGTCGCAGTGGGCGCTGACCTCGATGGTGGGGGCGACAAAGCGGGAGAACATGCGGTAGTCCCTTCCGTGGTGACTCGCGTAGGGCGGGACATGCATACGGCTTGGGTATGCGTGCTGCCCGCCGGTTCCGAACCTACTCCCGCGCCTTACGCGCCGCGACGGGGGGCCCGTCGAGGCAGGCGGAACAGCACGATGCCGAGCACGTCGACCGGGGCAATCGCGCCGAGGTGCCACGAGTCCACCCCCTCCGCAGGGTTGTCGCGTTCGACCCACCACCCGCCGTCGACCCGCCTCGTCACCCGCTTCACCGCCAGCGGCCGTGGTCCGGTCGGGGAGTCGGGCAGGCGCACGACGGCCATCCGGCCGACCACCGGCGCCGCGCCCCAACGGACGAGCACCCGGTCACCATCGCGCAGACTCGGCTCCATCGACCGGCCTCGAACCACAGCCCACCCATACCGGACTCCCACGGCGACATCATGTCGCGCCCAGCAGCCTCGCAACCGCCGGCGGTTAGGGTGGGCGGCACTCCCACTCGTCGCTAGGACCCCTCTCGTATGCGTCTGCTCATCACGGGCGGTTCGGGCTTCATCGGCTCCAACCTCGCCCGCCTCGCCCTTGCGCGGGGTCACGAGGTCGTCGTCGTCGACGACCTCTCCAACGGGTATGCCGCCAACATCGCCGGTCTCGACCTCACCTTCCACGAGGGTTCGGTCCTCGACCGCGACCTCCTCGCGACGGCACTGGGTGGGG
>NZ_JBDTKA010000034.1:0-22960 GCF_039935575.1 Lapillicoccus sp. | reverse complement strand
GCTGAGTCCCTTGGCCCAGCGTCCCGTTCCCCCCCGTGAGCCCCGGCCGGCGAGCTGCTCATCGGGCTCGCGAAGGTGACCGACGCCGAGCTGCTGGCGGCGCACTGCGAGGGTGACTCCCAGACGTTCGGGGAGATCTTCCGGCGTCAAAAGGACCGGATGTGGGCCGTCGCCGTCCGTACCTGCGGGAACCGGGAGATGGCGTCCGACGCAATCCAGGACGGGTTCCTAGCGGCCTTCCGGCGGGCCGGCCAGTACCGCGGTGACGCAGCGGTGACCACCTGGCTGCACCGAATCGTCGTCAACGCCTGCCTGCCTGGACCGTCTGCGGCGCCGCAAGCCCAGCGGACCGCTGCCCGAGGCCACCCCCAGCGACACCCTCACAGCACGACGCCAAACACCCGAGACACTCTCCCGGACCTGGCCCGGGCTCTGCTGGCCAACCCCGCTGACGAGGTCTCCCTAGGGGCCGCCGAATCGCCCGGGATCGGGCCCCTCGCCACCACCACCGGTGCCGCCGCGTGCGTCTGCGCCCTCGGGCGGACGGACGCCCTCCGGGTGAGCATCGACCTCGCGACGTATGCCGGTCAGCCCGCGGCCGTCGTCGCCGTCGAGCGACCGGACGGGGACCGCGCGTTCGCCGTGCAGCGCGACTGCTCGGCGAGCGACCCCAAGCACCTACAGGACGCTGTACCCGTCGGCTGAGACACGCAACGGGAACAAAGGTCCCGAGCCGCAGGTTCACTGATCACGCCGATATGGTGGTCGCATTCCCGGACATGTTGTGGTGCACGGCCGTGACACCCACATCATCTGGCGTTTTGACCTGATTCTCACGGATCACCGGAGGGGTTTACGAACATGCCTTCAGAGCTGTCACCGTCACCGGGGACGCCCCCCGACGTCACCGACGTCCGCGACGTCATCATCATCGGTTCCGGCCCGGCGGGTTACACCGCGGCCGTCTACGCGGCCCGGGCCAACCTGCGCCCGCTGCTCGTCGAGGGCAGCGTCACCGCCGGCGGCGCGCTGATGAACACCACCGAGGTGGAGAACTTCCCCGGGTTCCGGGACGGGATCACCGGACCCGTCCTCATGGACGAGATGCGGGCCCAGGCCGAACGGTTCGGCACGCAGATCGTCACCGATGACGTCGAGAGCGTCGAGCTCTCCGGCGACGTCAAGACGGTGGTCACGTCCTACAGCGGCACGCACCGGGCCCGCGCCGTCATCCTGGCGATGGGCTCGGCCTACCGTGAGCTCGGACTGCCCGACGAGAAGCGGCTGTCCGGCCGCGGTGTCTCGTGGTGCGCCACCTGCGATGGGTTCTTCTTCAGGGACCAGGACATCGCGGTGGTCGGTGGCGGTGACTCGGCGATCGAGGAGGCGACCTTCCTCACCAAGTTCGCCCGTTCGGTGACCATCGTGCACCGGCGCGGCGCCCTGCGGGCCAGCAAGATCCTGGCCGAGCGCGCGTTCGCCAACGACAAGATCACGTATGCCTGGAACTCCGCCGTCACGGCCGTGCACGGTGCGGACCGGGTCAGCGGGATCACGCTGCGCGACACGCAGACGGGCGAGGAGCGGGAGCTGCCCGTCACCGGGCTCTTCGTCGCGATCGGCCACGACCCGCGCAGCGAGCTCGTGCGCGACCTGGTCGACCTCGACCCGGCCGGCTACGTCGTCACCGGCATCGACAGCTCGCACCGCTCCACCGCGACCCGCATCCCGGGTGTCTTCGCCTGTGGCGACCTGGTGGACCACACCTACCGACAGGCCATCACGGCCGCCGGGTCCGGCTGCGCCGCCGCTCTCGACGCCGAGCACTACCTCGCGTCCCTCGACGACATGGAGCAGGACATCGAGCGGGCCGTCCGCGACGAGTCCGAGGCCGAGCTGTCGCAGGCGGCGGCTAGCGTCTGAAACGTCAGCCCTCGCCATCCCGATAACCCATCACCATCCATCACCAGCCATCACCAGCCATCACCAGCGCAGCGGGTCCTGCCCGCGGCACCAGGAAGGACCCCCAATGGGAGCCACCAAGGTCACCACCGACGCCACCTTCGAGGCCGACGTCCTCAAGAACGACAAGCCGGTGCTCGTCGACTTCTGGGCCGAGTGGTGCGGGCCCTGCCGCGCCGTCGCCCCGGTGCTCGAGGAGATCGCCAGCACCTATGGCGACAAGATCGACGTCGTCAAGCTCGACACCGACGCCAACCCCGGTGTGACCTCGCGTTACGGCGTGGTCAGCATCCCGACGATGAACGTCTACGTCGGTGGCGAGGTTGTCAAGACCCTCGTCGGTGCGATGCCCAAGCCCAAGCTGCTGCGCGAGCTCGAGGACTACATCGGGGGCTGATCGCCCGGTTCGACCCCGTTTGACCACGCTTGACGTCACCAGCAACCCGCTACCCACCCTCTGAGGTCGGGTAGCGGGTTGCTGTCAGTTCGGTGAACCCAGAGTGCGCCAGCAGACATGGCGCGGGCCGGTTCGGCTATGGTGCCCGATGGCGGCGCCTACGAAGCCGGCATTTCGACCCAGTCTGCGGAGCGGGATCGGGACACCCCAGCCCCGCATACCGCGCTGCCAGGCGCACCAACCACCGGCCGCACTGCTCGAGGAGGGGACGTGACCGAGACACACAACCGCCCCTTCGCCGGCATGGACGCCCGCCGGGGACACCGCGGCCCCGTGGTCCGTGAGATCCGGGAGCGCTTGGACCTGGCCGCGCCGCCGCTCGACCCGGACGACTTCGACCAGGAGCTGGACCACGCGGTCCGCTCCTTCCAGCAGGAGCGGAGACTGCTCGTCGACGGGATCGTCGGACCCTCCACGTATGCCGCTCTGGAGGCCTCCCGCTGGCGCCTCGGCGACCGGCTGCTGCAGTTCTCCGCTGGTCACCTGACCCGCGGCGACGACGTCCTCGAGCTCCAGGAGCGGTTGCTCGGGCTCGGCTTCCATCCCGGCCGCGTCGACGGCACGTTCGGTCCGGACACCGATCGTGCCGTGCGCGAGTTCCAGGGTGGGGTCGGTCTCGAGCCGGACGGATCGGTCGGGCCGGCAACCCTCGGGGCCTTCGCCGACCTGCGCCGCAGCGTCGGAGGTGGCGCTCCGGCGTCGTTGCGCGAGCGCGAGCTCGTACGCCGCTCCGGGCACAGCCTGGCCGGGCGCGTCGTCGTCCTCGACCCTGGTCACGGGGGCGACGACCTGGGAGCGGTCGCCCACGGCGTCGTCGAGGCCGAGGTGGTCCACGACATCGCCCGACGCATCGAGGGTCGGCTTAGCGCCCAGGGCGCGACGGTCTTCTACACGCGCACCTACACGACCTCTGCCGGTGACGACGCGGCGCGGGCGGCGTTCGCGAACGACTGTGGCGCCGACATCGTCCTCTCGCTGCACTGCGACACGGCCGACCAGCCGGATGCGAGCGGCGTCGCGACGTTTTTCTTCGGCCAGCGCCGGTTCGGAGCCTGGTCGGCCATCGGCGAGCAGCTCGCGGACCTGATCCAGCGCGAGACGGTGGCCCGCACCCGCATGACCGACTGCCGCTCTCACGCGCGAGCCTGGTCACTCCTGCAGCACACCCGGATGCCCGCCGTGCGTATCGAGACGGGCTATCTCAGCAACCCTGACGACGCCGCCCGGCTCAGCGATCCGGGGTTCCGCGACGATCTTGCCGAAGGTGTGGTCGTCGCCCTGCAACGGCTCTACCTCGGCGAGCAGGACACCAGCAACAACACCGGCGTGCTGCGCCTCGGCGACCTCCGCAAATACATGGAGGAGCTGGCGGGCTGACCCGCCACATCCGTCACCGTCAGTTCAGCGAGATGTCGTCGCGGTGCGCCGTGCCGACCGGTTGGGGGACTCCCAGCCCGCGCACGGGAGCCAGCAGCCGCTCGACCGCCTGCTCGACCTCACCACGCCACCGCAGAGCGGTCCGCAGGTCCAGGCGCAGACGCGGGTATGCCGCGTGCTCGCGGGTCGTGCGGAAGCCCACCGCCAGCAGGAAGTCGACCGGCAGGACGCACGCGGCCCGTCCGTCCCGAGAGCCGTATGCCTCGAGCGCCCGATGGCCGCGGCGCAGCACGTCCTTGGCGGCCGCCTGGACGAGTACCCGCCCCAGTCCCTGACCGGCATACTCCGGGTCGATCCGGGCCGTGACGAGCACGACGGCATCCCGGCTGACCGGCGCCGTGGGAAAGGCGAGCGCTCGCGGCACGAGGTGCGGCGGGGCATACATGATGTGTCCGGCGTAGTGCCCGTCGACGAGGACGACCCGGCCCGGCGTCCCCCACTCCAGCAGCGTCGACGTGAGCCAGGCCTGCTTGTCGTCCCGTGGTTTGGCGTGCCGGCGCCCCAGGGCCGGACCCAGCTCCCAGAAGACGCACGAGGCGCAGCTGCCGGTCAGGTCCGACAACCGGTCCACCGTGAACGGCAATATCTCGCGCCCCATCGGCCACCTCCCTCTGCATCAGCACTCATTGTGCGCTGCTTTATGCGCCCGATCGATCGCGAGGGGTTCTGGTTATGGTGGCGGGGTGACCACCACCGACGAACCGACCGAGTCCGCGCGGTCCTACGTCGAACCCACGTTCGAGCGGGATACCGACTACATCGCCGACCGGATCCTGGCCGTCGCGGACCAGGATGGCGAACAACCCCGCTGGCCGGTCGAACCGGGGCGCTATCGGCTGGTCGTCGCCCGCGCCTGTCCCTGGGCCAACCGGGCCATCATCGTGCGTCGGCTGCTAGGCCTCGAGGACGTCCTGTCGATGGGGATCTGCGGACCGACCCATGACCGGAGATCGTGGACGTTCGACCTGGACCCGGGTGAGGTCGACCCCGTGCTCGGTATTCCTCGCATCCAGGACGCCTACTTCCGGCGCTTCCCGGATTATCCCAAGGGCATCACCGTTCCCTGCATCGTCGACGTGCCGTCCGGCGCCGTGGTCACCAACGACTTCCCGCAGATGACGCTCGACCTGTCGTCGCAGTGGAAGGAGCTCCACCGACCCGGCGCGCCCGATCTCTATCCCGAGGACCTTCGGACGGAGATGGACGTGGTGATGAAGCGGGTCTACACCGAGGTCAACAACGGCGTCTACCGGTGTGGGTTCGCCGGCACGCAGGACTCCTACGACCAGGCCTATGTACGCCTGTTCGACGCCCTCGACTGGCTGTCGGATCGCCTTGCAGGACAACGGTTCTTGATGGGTGACACCATCACGGAGGCGGACGTTCGGCTCTTCACGACGCTGGCCCGTTTCGACCCGGTCTACCACGGCCACTTCAAGTGCAACCGGCAGAAGCTCACCGAGCTGCCCGTCCTCTGGGCCTACGCGCGTGACCTGTTCCAGACGCCCGGCTTCGGCGACACGACGGACTTCACCCAGATCAAGCAGCACTACTACATCGTCCACCGCGACATCAACCCGACGGGGATCGTTCCGGACGGCCCCGAACTCACCGCGTGGGCGTCACCACACGACCGAGAGTCGTTGGGAGGCAAGCCATTTGGAGCCGGTACGCCGCCTGGACCGGTGCACAACGGGGAGGTCGTGGCGCCTGGGAACAACCCGGCCCTGGCGCTACTCTGACTCATTTTCGTTGCGGTGCAACGGGGCTCGGACTTCCTGTGATGCCTGTGACTGCTCGTCGGGCCGTGGGTCAGCCTCGTGCTCACCGAGGAGTGCGGCAATCCGGTTGAGGTCCTCGACCGAGGCGAACTCCACCGTGATCTTGCCCTTGCGCTGACCGAGGACGATCGACACGCGTGTGTCGAGGCGGTCGGAGAGCCGGGCCGACAGGTCGTCGAGCTGAGGGTGACGGTGACCCGCCGCGGGTCGTCGCGTGAGTGGAGCCTGGTCGCCGCCGAGCGCCACGATCTCCTCGACGCTGCGCACCGAGAGACCCTCGGCGACGATCCGCTGGGCGAGCCGTTCCATCGCCGCGCCGTCCTCGAGACCGAGCAGGGCGCGGGCATGGCCGGCGCTCAGCACTCCGGCGGCAAGCCGGCGAGCCACGAGCGGCGGCAGCCGCAGCAAGCGCAACGTGTTGGAAATCTGGGGGCGGGAACGGCCGATCCGACTCGCCAGCTCCTCGTGTGAGCACCCGAAGTCGTCGAGCAGCTGCTGGTAGGCTGCCGCCTCTTCCAGCGGGTTGAGCTGGCTGCGGTGCAGATTCTCCAGCAGGGCGTCCCGCAGCAGGGCGTCGTCCTGGGTCTCCTTGATGATGGCCGGAATGGTGTCGAGACCGGCCAGCTGGCTCGCGCGCAGCCGCCGTTCACCCATGATGAGCTCGTAGGTAACGGTCGGGACGGTGTCCGAGGAGTCGGCCGCGTCACCGGCCGTTCCCGCTGTTCCGCTGCCCGCCGTTCCGCCGTCGGCCGTTCCGTCGTCAGGCACGCGCCGGACCACAATCGGCTGGAGCACCCCGATCTCACGGATCGAGTGAGCAAGCTCGGCCAGGTCGTCCTCGTCGAAGACGGTCCGTGGCTGTTTGGGGTTGGGGCGGATCGACGCGACGGACAGCTCGGCGAAGACGGCGCCGGGGACCGGGGCCAGTCCGGCTTCGACGCCGGCCCGCGCCTGTTCATCGCTCGCCGCTGTCCCGGCGTCGGCCGACACTGTCGACGAGGGCTCGTCAGCCGCCGAAGAATGAGCGTCGGCATCCCGGAAGAACACGTCCGCGGGGCGGGCCGGGTGGGGTGCGTTGGGAATGAGAGCTCCCAGTCCCCGCCCCAACGCTCGTCGCTTCTCGCTCATGTGTCGACCTCCGCTGTGGTGTGTAGGGTGCTCGTCGCTCACGAGCTCTCGGCCCCTCGCTGCGCCAGCTCGCTGGCTGCTTCGAGGTACGCCAGCGCTCCGCTGCTGGCGGCGTCATAAGTCATGACCGTCTCCCCGAAGCTCGGCGCCTCGGAGACCCTGACGGACCTTGGAACGCTGGTGCGCAAAACCTGTTCGGGAAAGTGGGTGCGGACCTCGTCCGCCACCTGGGACGACAGGCGGGTCCGGCCGTCATACATGGTCAGCAGGATGGTGGAGACGTGCAATGTCGGGTTGAGGTGGCTACGGATCAGCTCGATGTTCTTCAGCAGCTGCGACAGCCCCTCCAGTGCGTAGTACTCGCACTGGATCGGGATAAACACCTCTTTGCCTGCGACGAAGGCGTTGATGGTGAGCAACCCGAGGCTGGGCGGACAGTCGATGAGGACATAGTCGGTCTCGTGGTTCGCCAGGTAGGTCTGCAGGGCGCGGTCCAACCGTGTCTCGCGCGCCACCATCGAGACGAGCTCGATCTCTGCCCCGGCCAGGTCGATCGTCGCCGGGACCACCCTCAAGTTGGGCACGTTGGCGCATTCGACGACCACTTCGGCCAACGCGCGCCCATCGACCAAGGCGTCGTAAACGCTCGGCACCTCCGCGTGATGGTCTACTCCGAGGGCCGTGCTGGCGTTTCCCTGGGGATCCAGGTCGACAACGAGCACAGACAGGCCCGACTGGGCCAGGGCGGCTGCGACGTTGACCGCCGTCGTCGTCTTGCCCACGCCACCCTTCTGGTTGGCGACGGTGAGCACTCGAGTCGTCGGTGGCTTCGGGAGCATGCGTCCGGACAGGTTGATACGACGGCGCGTGTCGGCGGCCAGCGTCTGGGCCAGTGGCGTATCAGCCCCAGCATCGGGGATGCTGGCAGCCAGCTCAGTCCGCAACGAGTCCGCTGTTTCACGTGAATCAGCGACGGTATCGATTTCGGTGTCGATGTCAGCGCTGGGGTCCGGGCCTACATTTGACGTGACGGCAGGCGTTTCACGTGAAACAGGCCATCCCACCGCTCGGCCCATGGCCGCTGGCCCCGGCCACCCCAGGGCGGCGGTCAGACCCGACGGTGCGGGGAGAGAGGCCGACAGTGTTGAGGCTGCTGAGGCTGTTGAGGCTGTTGAGGCTGCTGACAGTGGAGCGCTCTCAGCACCCACCGACGACCGCCTCCCACCTCTGACCGAACACATCACGATCGCCGACTCCGCCACCGTCCGAGAGTGGCCTGCCTATCCAACCACGGCCCCTCGTCCCCCTCGCACCAGTATGGCTGCACGCCTTCGCGTGGTTGCGAGGACACGTCGGACTAGCGTTTGCCTGTTCCTCGGCGGCCGGCGGAGCGCCGTCCTGAACGTCGCTTCTCTACTCCTGGTGACGATCCGGAGCTGCCGGCCGCCGCCGAGCCCACCGTGACGCTCAGCACGACGGTCTCCGGTAGGACCACGCCGGCACCCCAGCGCGTGATCTGACAGTCGACAGCGCCCAGGGCCGTGAGGGCACGCTGGTCCCGCGTCAGCTCCAGCTCGGCGCGGTCCCCCTTGAGGGCGTGCAGCCGGCCGTTCTCGGAGAGCAGCGGCAACGTGATCCGGGCGAGCTCGGCGGTCGCGGCGACGGCCCGCGCCGTGGCATACGCGAATCCGCCCGTACTCCACAGACTTTCGGCGCGGCCGTGGTGCACCATGACGTTCGTGAGCCCCAGCTCCTCGACGGTGGCACGAAGCCAGACCACCCGGCGTTGCAAGGGTTCGACGAGGGTCAGCTGCAGGTCCGGACGCGCGATGGCGAGCGGGATGCCGGGCAGACCGGCCCCCGAGCCGATGTCCGCGACGGTGGCGCCCCTGCTGAAAAGTGGAGCAACGACGGCACTGTTCAGCACGTGACGATCCCAAAGACGCGGCGCTTCTCGTGGGCCGATCAACCCGTGACTGATCCCGGTGTCGGCCAACAGCCGGACGTATGCCTCCGCTTGCCCCAGCCGAGAGCCGAACACTGCCGCTGCCTGGACCGGCGTCGAGCGGACAGTGGGGGTCAAGGGTGGCCTGTCCTCATCGGTCCCGGCTGACCCAGTTGATTTCGCCAGCGACCGAGCCGCACCTCCATGTTTCACGTGAAACCGCAGCTGCGGATGCTGGGTCCCCCTCGCGCCTTGGCTCCACGTCGGTGATGTCAGTGACTGTCATCTCGGACCGGGGGACTGGCGCGGGCGCACTGATCAGGCGGGCAGGATAACGATGTGGCGGTGCGGCTCGACGCCTTCGGACTCGGAGGACAGCCCGGCTGCTGACACCTCGTCATGCACGATCTTTCGCTCGAACGCGGTCATGTTGTCCAATGCCTTCTGCGCGTGTGTCGAGCGCACGTCGGCAATAGCGGCCTGCGCCACCTCGACGAGGGTCGTCCGCCGCTGGGCGCGGTGGCCGGCGACGTCGAGCATCAGGCGGCTCCGTTCGCCGGTCTCGGCTTGCACTGCAAGCCGGGTCAGCTCCTGCAGCGCTTCGAGAACCTTGCCGTCCGCTCCGACGAGCCGGCGTGGCACCCGACCTTCTTCGGAGTCGACGATCGCGACGGCCGCCCGATCTCCGTCGATGTCGACCTCGATGTCACCGTCGAGGTCGGCGATGTCCAGCAGTCGCTCGAGGAAGTCGGCCGCGACCTCGCCCTCACGTTCCAGCAGGCCGACTCGACCGCCGGGGTTCCGCGGACCGGCCACCGCACCGGCCGGGTCAGATGTGCCGCTGGATTCAGATGTGCCAGTTTCAGCGGCAACGGCGAGGAAGGCTGGCTCGTCACCCTCACTCGGGTAGGCGGTCTCGGTCATGTCATCCGTGGGCACGGGGTCAGCGGCGTCCATGCGGTCGGCACTCACGGCATCGAGCGCATTGTCAAGCTCAAGATCCTGGTCGTTCTGTTGGTCGAAGGGTGTGGTGCTCGTCGTCGAGTCGGTCATCATCGGTCTCCTGGGGTGAGGCAACAGGTGTATGGGCGGGTGGCATACCCGCAGGTCAGGCGGCACAAGGCGCTTCCTAGGACGTGTTCAGGACCGGGCGGTGTCCGGGCCGTTGGTCCGCGGTCTCGACTGCCCGCGTTTGGATCGGCGCGGAACACCCGTGGACCCGGGCGATCCGTTCTGCGCGGGCCTGCCGTTCTGCGCGGGTCTGCCGTTCTGCGCCGGTATGTCGTTCTGCGCCGGTATGCCGTTCGGAGAGGCTGTGCCGTTCGGCGACGTCTTCGGCCCGGCCGCCTTGGGTGGAGTCGTCTTCGGCGAGCCCTCGGGCGGCGGGGGTGTCGCACCGTTCGACCCGGCGGGAGCCGCAGCCTCGTCCGGCTCCGCCGGGTCCACGGCCCCCGGGTCCACGGCCACTGGCTCCACGGCCAGTGGCTCCGTCGAAGCTGGCTCCGTCGAGTCGTCGACCGGAACGTCCTGCGGGGTCCGGGCTATCGCCGGCGGGGCCTTCTTGTTGCGCTTCTTGCCCTTCGGTTGCTGGCGCTGGCCACTGACCTTGCCGGTATCCGTCGCCGGCGCGTCCTGGATCTCGGCGATCTCCTCGGTGGTGTCGCCCAGCCCGGGGATGTGCATCCGCTTGATCGTCTTACCGCGGCGAGCCTGACGAGCCTCGTAGTCCCGCTCCGCCTCGGAGCCTGGCGCAGGCATCCGGCGGATGACGTAGAACTGCTGGCCCATCGACCACGCGTTGGTCGTGAGCCAGTAAAGCAGCACACCGATGGGGAAGTTGATGCCCGAGAAGAGGAAGAAGACCGGCATCAGGTAGAGGATGACCTTCTGCTGCTTCATGAACGGGTTGTCCAGGGCAGAGGCCGGCATGTTCTTGCGCATCAGCTGACGCTGCGTGGTGAAGGTCGTCAGTGACATCAGCACGATGAGCACCGCGGTGAGGATCTTGACGTTGAGGTCGCCCGAGCCGACGAAGGTGCTGGACAGCTGCGCGCCGAAGAGCGTCGACTTCTCGATGATCGAGGCGACGTCCGGCGTGATCGGCCCGACCGGTGCGTGGGTGCCCCGGGCGATGTGCGGCAGGTTGTTGAGCAGCTGGAACAGGGCGAAGAAGAACGGCGACTGCAACAAGATCGGCAGGCAGGACGAGAACGGGTTGGAGCCGGTCCTCTTGTAGAGATCCATCGTCTCCTGCGTCATCTTCTGACGCGACTCCGGGTCCTTCTTGTCCTTGTACTTCTTCTGGATCTTCTGCATCTCCGGCTGGATGAGCTGCATCTTGCGCGACGACTGGATCTGCTTGACGAACAGCGGGATCATCAGGAACCGGACGACCGCGGTCAGTCCGACGATCGACAGCGCCCAGCCCAACCCGCTGGTCTCGGGGATCCCGAGCAGGGTGAACAGCCTGTGCCACGCAGTCATGACCCAGGCCTCGCCCCACATGATGGGGGTCAGCAGGTTGACGAAGAAGTCGTACACGGTGGTCCTCGGTATGAAGGTGGGGGGAGTGCTCGGTGGGGTCGCCCTGCGCGGGTGCGGCTCAGGTGCGGCTCTGGTGGTGGTGAGCCGGCTGTGTGCCGGCCATCTGGGAACGGACCCTCTCGGGAACGTGGTCCACGCCGCCGGGGTTCCACGGGTGGCAGTGCAGCAGCCGTCGCATCGCTAACCACGTCCCCCGGAACGGGCCGAACCGCTCCAGCGCCGTGATGGCGTAGGCCGAGCAGGAGGGGTAGAACCGGCAGGACGGCGGGGTCATCGGGGAGATGACGAGCTGGTAGGCGCGGACCAGGGCGATCAGGGGCAGCGCGAGGAGTCGACGGCCGCTCACCGGCGCCTCTCCCGTCCCGGCGGGCGGAGCACGCGGCGCAGACCGTCATCGAGCTCGGCGCTGAGCTCGGCCGTGCTCGCACCCGCGGCGGCCGGGTTGGCTCGCACTACGAGGTCGAACCCGTCCGGTATGCCCTCCAGCCGCGCTGCGACGAGATGGCGCAGCACCCGCTTGGTCCGGTTGCGTACCACGGCGCCGCCGACGGCCTTGGAGACGACGAAACCGACCCGCGGCGGCAGGTCGGCCGGCCCGCCCGCATTTGTCAGACCGGATGAGGCGACGGCGTGGACGATCATCAGTCGGCCGCCCGCACGGGTGCTACCTGGTCCGCGTACGACAGCCGTAAAATCGGCGGCGCGACGCAGCCGGTGACGTGCGGGGAGCACGTCATGGCCTCAGGCGGACAGCTCGGAGCGGCCCTTGGCACGGCGGGCGGCCAGGATGGCGCGGCCCGCGCGCGTCCGCATCCGCAGACGGAAGCCATGGGTCTTGGCCCGGCGGCGGTTGTTCGGCTGAAAGGTGCGCTTGCTCACGAGGTGGTCTCCGTCAGGGTCAGGTGGCGTCCGGGCCGCCTGAGCAGGTGGCTGGTGGCTGCTGTGTCGCTGCCGGTCGTGGCTCGCGAAAGAGCCCCACAAGTGGGGTCCGGACCACGATACGGGAGGGCTGGCGACAGGGTCAAACCGGCTCCGGCACGCGACCACATCCCCTCGAACCGTCCCGGCGAACGGCTCCCAACCCTTGATCATCGCGCGTCAGCCGACATGGTCTGGTGCGACACGCCGACGGCCGGGTTCAGGGGTGTACAACTGCCTCTTCGGAGGTTGGACAGCGCCGGTCGGTTGTTGTTAGCGTCACGCCTCACGTCGCGATGTTCACAGGCTGTGGAAAACCATGTGGACAGTCGTTCGGAACCGCGGCCACGGCGACCATGGCGAGCAGGGCTGTCGATTGCGTATGCGTGGGCGGAAGTGGGGGAGATGGGCGACACCGATGGTGAGGCTGGGTCGACCGGGTCAACCGGTGAGGTCGACTACCACCGCGTCTGGCTCGACACCATCCGCGCCCTGGACGACAACGGCATCCCGCAGCGGCAGCGTGCCTTTCTGGGTCTGTCGCGCCTCGTGGGGGTCCTGCAGAACATCGCGATCATCGCGACGCCCAACCCCTTGACCAAGACGATCATCGAGAACGAGCTCGGAGAACCGGTACGCCGGACGCTCAGCGAGCAGCTCGACCTCGACGTGGCGACCCTTTCCGTCTCGGTCGACGACACGCTGGAGGCGGAGTACCCGCCTGCGTTGCAGGACCATGGGCCCCCGCTGCGGCTGGACGAGCGCTGGACGCAGTTCACGCCCGGTTCCGAACAGGGCGCCGGAGGACACATCGGCTCGAAGCCCACCATCGGCACTCCCGGCACTCCCGAGACTGATGGCCGCAACGGGAACGGCAACCACGCCAGGACGGGGAACGGCACTGTCGACGAGCTGCGCCCCGGCGCGCGCGAGGCGGACAAGAGCCGGCTCAACCCCAAGTACACCTTCGACACGTTCGTCGCCGGGTCGAGCAACCGCTTTGCGCACGCCGCGGCCTTGTCGGTGGCCGAGGCGCCGGCCCGCGCATACAACCCGCTGTTCATCTATGGCGACTCCGGTCTGGGCAAGACCCACCTGCTGCACGCCATCGGGTTCTACGCGCGAACTCTGTTGCCACACCTACGAGTTCGTTACGTCAACTCCGAGGAGTTCACGAACGACTTCATCAACTCGATCCGCGACGATCGGGCCGCGCGGTTTCAAAGCGTCTACCGCGACGTCGACGTTCTGCTGATCGACGACATCCAGTTCCTGGCGGGCAAGGTCCAGACGCAGGAGGAGTTCTTCCACACCTTCAACGCGCTGCACAACGCCAGCAAGCAGGTCGTCATCACCTCCGACCTGCCGCCCAAACAGCTGACCGGCTTCGAGGAGCGGTTGCGGTCCCGGTTCGAGTGGGGGCTGATCTGTGACGTGCAGCTGCCGGACCTCGAAACCCGGATCGCCATCCTGCGCAAGAAGGCGACGTTGGAGAGGATGAACGCCCCGGACGACGTCCTGGAGTACATCGCCAGCAAGATCAACACCAACATCCGCGAGCTGGAGGGCGCACTGATCCGGGTGACCGCCTTCGCGAGCCTCAACCGCCAGGCGGTCACCCCCGACCTCGCCGAAATCGTGCTGCGCGACCTGATCCCCAGTGAGCAGCCCAACCAGATCACCGTCTCGACGATCATGGGGCAGACGGCGGCCTACTACGCGCTGACCATGGACGACCTGTGCAGCAGCTCCCGCTCGCGTCAGCTCGTCACCGCCCGCCAGATCGCGATGTACTTGTGCCGCGAGCTCACTGAGCTGTCCCTGCCCAAGATCGGACAGCACTTCGGCGGTCGCGACCACACGACGGTGATGCACGCCGACCGCAAGATCCGCGAGCTGATGTCCGAGCGACGCGCGATCTACAACCAGGTCACCGAGCTGACGAACCGGATCAAGCAGCAGTCCCGCTAGCCGCACGGTCGTCCCACTAGCTGCATCGCGGCCTGTCCCCACGGTTTTCCACAGGTTCTCCCGCGCCCCACCACCTGGTCGTGGCTCGATATCCACTGCCTGTGGAAAAGTCTGTGGACCACGGTTGTGGAGGCCACCCGTACCGGACAGCGATGCGCCGCCCCCTTTTCCACAAGGGCCTGTGGACACGTCTCGACAACGGTGGACGAGCGGGGTGGATCGGTGTACTACCCGCGGGTTCGAGAGCCAAAGCTGGGGACGACTGACGCTCGTCCCCAGCCGGGCCGAGTTCTCCACAGCGGTCTCCCCCAGCCGTCCCCACCCCGATCCGGGGCGTGACCTGCACGGACACCAGATATCCACCGGATCCACAGCCCCGATGATGACGACGAGACCGAGAAAGGATCTGGATCGCCCCGCGTACTCGAGGGACCGGGCAGCGACCAGACAAGGGAGCACGGATGCCGGACCTTGTGGTGGCCGCCGGTTCGAGACACTAGGGTTCGGACTCCCACGAGTTGGGTCTCCACGCAGACGTGGACGTAGGAGGTCGGCAACGCCGGCCGGTGAAGGGCGGACAGGTGAAGTTCAGGATCGAACGCGACGTCCTCGCGGACGCCGTCACGTGGGTGGCCCGCGGCCTCCCGGCACGCCCCCCCGTTCCGGTGCTGGCTGGGGTGCTGTTGCAGGCCGACGCGGAAGGCACCCTCACCCTGTCGGCCTTCGACTACGAGGTGTCGGCCAAGGTCACGGTCCCGGCCGATGTTGCCGAGCCCGGCACGGTGCTCGTGCTCGGGCGGCTGCTCGCCGATATCTCCCGCAACCTGCCGGCCCGTCCGGTCGACGTGGCGCTGGAAGGCAACAAGGTGCAGGTCACCTGCGGGTCGTCCCGGTTCAGCCTGCTGCGTATGCCTGCCGAGGACTACCCCACGCTGCCTGCGGCACCGGAGTCCAGCGGCACGATCCAGGGCGACGTGTTCACCCAGGCGGTGTCGCAGGTCTCGATCGCCGCCGACCGCGGCGACACGCTGCCGATCCTCACGGGTGTCCGGATGGAGATCGAGGGCGACAAGATCACCCTGCTCGCCACCGACCGCTACCGTCTGGCGGTCCGGGAGCTGAGCTGGCAGCCCAACGTCCCAGCTGGCACCACCGGCTCAGGCTCGAGCCACGTCGCGCTGATCCCCGCCCGCACCCTTTCGGACACGGCGAAGGCTCTCGGCGCCAGCGGTTCCGTCGACATGGCGCTCGGCGGCAGCGGCGGGTCGGGTGGGTCGGGTGGGTCGGGTGATGGACTGATCGGCTTCGAGGCCGGCCAGCGACGCACTACCACCCGGCTTCTCGACGGCGAGTACCCCAAGGTCACCTCGATCTTCCCGACCAGCGTCGACACCGTGGCGGTGATCGAGACGGCGTCCTTCGTCGAGGCGGTCCGCCGGGTGGCCCTGGTGGCCGAGCGCAACACCCCCGTGCGGCTGCGGTTCACCGACGGCCAGCTCGACATCGACGCGGGCACCGGTGATGACGCGCAGGCGTCCGAGGCGGTAGAGGCGGTGCTCACCGGTCCCGGCGTCGAGACCGCCTTCAACCCGCATTTCCTGCTCGACGGGCTGGGAGCCCTCGGGGCGGCCTACGCGCGACTCTCGTTCACTCAGCCGAGCCGCCCGGCTGTGCTCACCGGTCAGGAGTCGGCCGACGCCGAAGCCGACACGACCTACCGATATGTCCTGATGCCGGTCCGTTTCGCCAGCTGAGCCGCGGCGGTAACCTGACTCCCGCGCTCCCAACACCCTGTTCGACACACCCTGTTCGACCCGCACGCCGCCCGTCAACGCACCGCCGTCGAAAGGTCCGCCATGCAGCTCGGTCTCATCGGTCTCGGCAAGATGGGCGGCAACATGCGCGATCGCCTGCGCCGCGCAGGCCACGAGGTCGTCGGTTACGACCGAAACCCCGACGTCGCCGACGTGCGGACCCTGGCGGCGCTCGTCAAGAAGCTCGAGGCCCCACGCGTCGTGTGGGTGATGGTGCCCTCGGGCGCCCCGACCCGCGACACCATCGCCAAGCTCGCCGACCTGCTCGACAAGGGCGACCTGATCATCGACGGCGGCAACTCGCGTTTCACCGACGACTATGAGCACGCCAAGATGCTCAAGCCCAAGGGCATCGGCTACGTCGACTGTGGAGTCTCCGGCGGCATCTGGGGACTGGAGAACGGCTATGGCCTGATGTGCGGTGGTGACAAGAAGTGGGTCACTCTCGCCATGCCGATCTTCGACGCGCTGCGCCCCGATGGCCCCCGCGACGAGGGATTCGTCCACGCCGGGGAGGTCGGGGCGGGGCATTACACCAAGATGGTGCACAACGGGATCGAGTACGGGTTGATGGCGGCGTATGCCGAGGGCTACGAGCTGCTCGAGAAGAAGGACATCATCAAAAACGTCCCCGGGGCGTTCAAGGCGTGGAGCCGCGGCACCGTCGTGCGCTCCTGGCTGCTCGACCTCGCGGTCGCGGCGCTGGAGGAGAAGCCGTCGCTCGACGGGGTCTCGGACTACACGGTGGACTCCGGAGAGGGCAAGTGGACGGTCGAGGAGGCGATTGCGAACGACGTCCCGATGCCGGTCATCTCGGCGTCGCTGTTCGCTCGGTTCGCGTCGCGGCAGTCCATCTCCCCGACGATGCAGATGGTCGCGGCGCTGCGTGGACAGTTCGGTGGACACCCGGTCATGACCATCGAGGAGGGCGACGCCCTGCGCGCCAAGGTCGGTGCCGGCGACGCTGACCCGACGCTCGGCAAGCAGGCCGAGACCGCCAAGAAGCCGACGGCGAAGAAGGCCGTCCACCATGGGCGCAAGGCTGCCGCCGCCGGACCGTCGTCGGGCACGGGCACGACCTCGTGACGGCTCGGCCGACACTCGGGTGCCGGGCGTGCACGTCCGGCACCTGAGCGTCACCGACTTCCGCAGCTACGCCGCGGCCGAGCTCGCCCTCGGCCCCGGCATCACCACCCTGGTCGGGCCGAACGGGCAGGGGAAGACCAACCTCGTCGAGGCGATCGGCTACCTCGCCAGCTTGGCCAGCCACCGGGTCGCCACGGACCTGCCGCTCGTCCGGCACGGCGCCGGGCAGGCGGTGATCCGCGCCGTGGTCGACCGCGCCGGTCGGGAGACGGTGCTGGAGCTCGAGCTCAATCCCGGTCGCGCTAACCGCGCCCGCCTCAACCGGTCTCCGCTGACCCGCCCGCGCGACCTCCTCGGCTCGCTGCGCACCGTGTTGTTCGCCCCGGAGGACCTCGCGCTCGTCAAGGGTGACCCCTCCGTGCGCCGCACGTTCCTCGACGACCTGCTGGTGCAGCGCCAACCCCGCTGGGCCGGCGTCCGCAGCGACTACGACAAGGTGCTCAAGCAACGCAACGCCCTGCTGAAGTCGGCTGCGCCCGTGCTACGTCGCGGTGCGAGGCGGCCCCGGCGGGTCAGTGCGCCCGACGAGCCGTTGGACGATGCCCGCCAGTCGGCGCTGCACACCCTGGAGGTGTGGAACGAGCACCTCGCCGACGTCGGGTCCCAGCTGCTCTACGCGCGCCTACGGCTGCTGCGGGACCTCCGCCCTCATCTCGCGACAGCCTACGAGGCGGTCAGCGCCGGCCAGTCAGACGCCCGGGCGCACTACCGCGCCAGCCTGCGGGAGGAGGCAGCGGCGCGGGTTGCCGCGGGCGAGGTGCCCGAGATCACCGAACTACGTGACGAGCTGCAGGCGACGTTCGCCGAGGTGCGCGACCAGGAGGTCGAGCGAGGGGTGACGCTGGTCGGGCCGCACCGCGACGACGTGGTCCTCGGCCTCGGTGAGCTGCCGGCCCGCGGGTACGCCAGCCACGGCGAGTCCTGGTCGTTCGCGCTGGGACTGCGGCTTGCGGCATACCGGCTGCTGAGTAACGACCTCGGCGAGGACCCAGTCCTCGTGCTCGACGACGTGTTCGCCGAGCTCGACACCGGCCGACGCGAGCGCCTCGCCGAGCTGGTCGCCGACTGCGAGCAGGTGCTGATCACCGCCGCCGTCCCGGCGGACGTCCCAGAGGGCTTGCGCACCAGCGGGACCACGTATGCCGTCACGCTCGGTGAGGTCACCCGTGTCCCCTGACGGAGTGGCGCCGGGTTCGGGCGATGCCCACTCTGGTGACAACTCTGGTGACGACTCTGGTGACAACGGCCGGACCGGTGCGGACCGGCGCACCGGTGCCGAGAAGAATGCCGGTGCCGCAGCGGTGGAACGGGCCCCCGACGCGGCCGAGGCCGCCGCCCGGGCGTTGGCGCGGGCCCGCAAGGCCGCCCGCGACAAGGGGCTCCGCCCGGGGTCGAAAGCGGCCCGCCGACGCGGCTCCCGACCGGGGCCGGCGGGCACCCCGTCGGGCAGCGCCCCCGACGGTCGGGATCCCGCGCTGCTGGGGGCACAGCTGGACCGGCTGATGTCCGACCGGGGCTGGGAGGTCGACGTCAAGGTCGGCGCCGTTATCGGCCGCTGGTCCCAGATAGTCGGGTCCGACATCGCCGAGCACGTCCAGCCGGTGTCGTTCGAGTCCGGGGTCCTGGTCCTGCGAGCCGACTCCACGGCGTGGGCCACCCAGATGCGGCTGCTCGAGTCCATGCTGCTCGGCCGGCTCGAGAACGAGGTCGGCGTGGGCACCGTTACCGAGATCACCGTGACCGGTCCGAGCGCGCCGTCCTGGGCCAAGGGTCGGTGGCGGGCTCCGGGCCGTGGCCCGCGAGACACCTACGGCTGATCTGCTGCTGCCAGTTGCCGTCGAACGGGAGTTGGTGCCGGCTGAGGGCCGTTTCGGGGCCGCGATACCGACCAACACCCGTTCCGCGTAGCGCTCATAGACTCGACTCCGTGAGCCGCACCGAGCATCTGGTCACCGTCGACGCTCTCGCCGCCGAGCTCGAGACGTCGTTCCCGCCGGTCCTGCTGGACGTGCGGTGGCGGCTGTTCGACGAGCCCGAGGCTGGGTGGCGCCGCTACCTCGACCAGCACCTGCCCGGCGCCCGGTTCCTCGACCTGGAGCGGGTCCTCACCGGGCATACCGACAACCCGCGCGACGGGCGGCACCCGCTGCCGGACCTCGAGACGCTCGTCGCGGGGCTACGCGAGCTGGGGGTCAGCGCGAGCGACGACCTGGTCGTCTACGACGACCCCGTATCCTTTGCCGCCGACCGGGCCTGGTGGGTGCTGCGCTGGGTGGGGCTGCGGGCCAGGGTGCTCGACGGAGGCCTGCCTGCCTGGGTGGCCGGGGCCGAGGAGACCGAGTCCGGGAAACCAGAAGCGGAACCGGAACCGCCCCTGCCGAGCCGGTCAATGGGACTGGACGGTCTGCATACCGGACAGCTGTCCAGCATCGACGCAGACGAGGCCGCCCGCTTCCCCGAGCACGGCGTCCTGGTGGACTGCCGGGCGCCGAACCGGTTCAGCGGCGAGTACGAGCCCCTCGACCCGCGGGCCGGGCACATCCCTGGTGCCGTCAACATCTCGGCGGCGACACTGTTCACCGACGACGGACACCTGCCCGCGGACGACGAGTTGCACCGGCGCCTCGCCGGGCTGATCGGAGTGACCGAACAGACTGGAGCGACTGAGCAGGGCCCGGTAGCGGCCTACTGCGGCTCGGGTGTCTCGGCGGCCCACGACGTGTTGGCACTGGCGGTCCTCGGCCGCGACGCGGCGCTCTTCCCGGGGTCCTGGTCGGCCTGGTCCAACGACCCCGACCGGCCCGCGGCGACCGGCAGTGGGTCGCCTGGATCACCTCCGGCTCACTGAGTTGTCCACAGCGCCTGGGGACAGCGCTGTGGACAACCGTGGCGAACAGGCAGCCGGGACGAGCACACTGAAACCTCGCAGGAGCCGCCGCCGAGGGTTTGGGGCGATCCCCCACACCCAATAGCGGGGTATTTGGCGGCAAACCGCCCGCACGGAGCCTCCTGAGGCCACTTCAGCTCGCGCCGACGGGTAGAATGAGAACTCAACCAGCGGCCATCCGTCGTGGGCTCTGTCCCACACTCGGGGGCCGTTCGTCCTGATCGCGCCGACCGCTGGTGCCGGTCGACAGCCAGGAGGAACCATCGTGTCCGAGGCCGAACAGACCCCCAGCACACCGGGCGTCGGCCCCCAGCCGAACGGCACGACCTACGACGCCTCAGCGATCCAGGTCCTCGAGGGCCTGGAGGCGGTCCGCAAGCGCCCGGGCATGTACATCGGCTCCACCGGACCACGTGGCCTGCACCACCTGGTCACCGAGATCGTCGACAACTCCGTCGACGAGGCGCTGGCCGGGTATGCCGACACGATCGATGTGACCCTCCTCGCCGACGGTGGGGTGCGGGTCGTCGACAACGGTCGTGGCATCCCCACCGACATCGGTCCGGGCCAGAGCGTCAGTGCGGTCGAGCTGGTGATGACGCAGCTGCACGCCGGTGGCAAGTTCGGTGGCGGTGGTTACAAGGTCTCCGGAGGCCTGCACGGCGTCGGCTCCTCGGTCGTGAACGCCCTGTCGACCCGCCTCGACATCGAGGTGCGGCAGAAGGGCTACCGCTACTCGATGGAGTTCGACATCGGCGTCCCTCGCGGTCCGCTGCACCGCGGCGTGGCCCTGGAGGACCCCGACGAGACCGGCACCACGGTGATCTTCTGGGCCAACGGCGACATCTTCGAGACCACCGACTACGACTTCGAGACGCTGCGCGCCCGGTTCCAGCAGATGGCGTTCCTCAACAAGGGCCTGACCATCACGCTGACCGATGAGCGCGACGAGGTGACCGAGGGTTCCGAGGACATCGACCTCGACCAGGCGGACGCCGAGGTCGCCGTCGAGACGGTGGACGCACCCGACAGCTCGGGTACCTCGGGAGCAGACACACCGAAGCGCAAGGCCAAGAAGGTCAGCTACCGCTACGACGGCGGTCTCGTCGACTACGTCAAGCACCTGGTCACTTCTAAGCGGTCCGAGCCCATCCACCCCGAGATCATCTCGATCGAGGTCGAGGACACCGACCGGTCGCTGGCTCTCGAGCTGGCCATGCAGTGGACCAACGCCTACTCCGAGTCGGTCCACACCTACGCCAACACGATCAACACCCACGAGGGCGGCACCCACGAGGAGGGTTTCCGGGCGGCGATGACCAAGCTCGTCAACGACTTCGCTCGCAAGAACAACCTCATCAAGGAGAAGGAGGAGAACCTCACCGGCGACGACATCCGCGAGGGCCTGGTCGCCGTGGTCTCCGTCAAGATGGGCGAGCCGCAGTTCGAGGGCCAGACCAAGACCAAGCTCGGCAACTCAGAGGTCAAGGGTTTCGTCCAGCGGGCCATGACCGACGCGTTCGGGCACTGGCTCGAGGCGCACCCGCGCGAAGGCAAGGACGTCGTCGGCAAGGCGATCCAGGCGTCGATGGCGCGGATCGCGGCCCGCAAGGCGCGCGAGTCGACGCGGCGCAAGGGCCTGCTGGAGTCCGGTGGACTACCCGGCAAGCTCTATGACTGCCAAACCAAGGACCCGGCCCAGGCCGAGATCTTCATCGTCGAGGGCGACTCGGCCGGCGGCTCGGCCAAGTCCGGCCGCAACCCGCGCACCCAGGCGATCCTGCCGATTCGCGGCAAGATCCTCAACGTCGAGAAGGCCCGGATCGACAAGATCCTCGCCAACAACGAGGTCCAGGCGCTCATCACCGCCTTCGGCACCGGCATCGGGGAGGACTTCGACCTGGCCCGCGCGAGGTACCACAAGATCGTCCTGATGGCCGACGCCGACGTCGACGGCATGCACATCCGGACGCTGCTGCTCACCCTGGTGTTCCGCTTCATGCGGCCGCTCATCGAGGCGGGCTACGTCTACCTCGCGCAGCCGCCGCTCTACCGGCTCAAGTGGAGCAACGCCCCGCACGAGTTCGCCTACTCCGACCGTGAGCGCGACGCCATGATGGCCGACGGTAAGGCCCAGCGCGGGTGGCGGCTGCCCAAGGACAACGCGGTGCAGCGCTACAAGGGCCTCGGCGAGATGAACTACGAGGAGCTCTGGGACACCACCATGAACCCCGAGACCCGGACCTTGTTGCAGGTCACGCTTGCGGACGCGGCGGCCGCTGACGAGATCTTCGCGATCCTCATGGGCGAGGACGTCGAGTCCCGGCGCGGGTTCATCCAGCGCAACGCCCGGGACGTGCGGTTCCTGGACATCTAGGTATGCCTGCCGCCGGGTGCGCGCCGCCCGGCGCCCGCGGTGAGTGACAGGCATACCCGAAAAGCATTGAGAGACAAGGATTCCCACGTTGAGCGAACAGCCCCCCACTAATGGCACCGACGGATCTGACGGCACGGACGAGCCGACGAACCTCCCGGACGACGACCTAGCGTCGGCCGGCGGGGACGGGAACGGAGGACCGACCGAACCTCCCCAGTACGACCGGATCGAGGCTGTCGACCTCAACACCGAGATGCAGCGCTCCTACATCGACTACGCGATGGCGGTCATCGTCAGCCGCGCCCTGCCGGACGTGCGCGACGGGCTCAAGCCGGTGCACCGGCGGGTTATCTACGCGATGTATGACGGCGGATACCGTCCCGACCGCGGTTACAACAAGTGCGCGCGTGTCGTGGGCGACGTCATGGGGCACTACCACCCGCACGGCGACTCGCCCATCTACGACGCCCTCGTCCGCCTCGTACAGGACTGGTCGATGCGTTACCCGCTCGTCGACGGCCAGGGCAACTTCGGCTCGCGCGGCAACGACGGCGCCGCGGCGCCGCGCTACACCGAGTGCCGGATGGCCCCGC